>JBFGEP010000056.1:0-9482 GCA_041580055.1 Rhodothermales bacterium
AGTCCGGCTTGAACAGGTAGGACACGCCTTCGAGTCCCCCTGGCAAGGTCAGCGCACGGACGGCGAGAATGATCAGGATGACGAACAGGAGGGGCATGAGCACCTTGGTGGCGCGCTCGATTCCTCCCGAGACGCCGCCCCGGACCACAAGGATCGTCAGCAGCAGGAATACGACCGTCAGTACGATCGCGAGCAGCGGATCCCCTACGATCTCGCCGAATATCGCGCCGCTCTGCTCGGCCGTAAGGTTGGCACCGAAGCCGCCGACTATGGCGCGGTACAGGTATGCCAGTGTCCACCCGGCGATCACCGCGTAGAACGACAGGATCCCGAACCCGGTAATTACGCCGAGGCCCCCGACGGCGGGCCACCACGTGTCCGGCACCAGCGCCTTGAAGGCGCCGACCGGGTTGCGTTCCGTCTTTCGACCGATCGCCAGCTCGGACAGCAGGACCGGTACTCCGATCAGGGCGACGAACGCGAGGTAGATGAGCACGAAGGCGCCGCCACCGTTCTGGCCCGCGGTGAATGGGAATCGCCATATGTTGCCGAGTCCGATGGCTGAACCGGCGGCGGCGAGAACGAAGCCGGTCTTGGAGCTCCATAAGCCGCGATCGGAGTGGGCGATGGCCATGACGGGTCCCGGATGTGTTCAGTGAGCCTTCTGTCGAGCAAGGCAGGAAGATAACAAAGCACGTCAAAAGCCTGAGAGCCACCGGCGGCGCCGGGCACGGACGATACAAAAAATCCCCTCCGCGGGTGGCGAAGGGGATTCCTTTGGGTCTGTCGTTTCACCTAGAACGGCAGCTCGTCGTCGGGCTCGAACGAGGAGTCGTTCGTATCGGCGACCGAGGTCGTCTGCGTCGCTGCCTGATACGAAGGGCCTCCCATTCCATTCTCCGGACGGCCGCTGAGCATCATCATCTCACGGGCCTTGATCTCCGTTACGTACTTCGTGTTGCCCTCGCGGTCCTCGTACGACCGGGTCTGCAGCGATCCCTCGAAGTACACCTGAGAGCCCTTCTTGAGGTACTCGGCGCAGATCTCCGCGAGGCGGCTCCAGGCGACTACCGTATGCCATTCCGTCCGTTCCACCAGTTGGCCGCTTGCGTCCTTGTAGGACTCGTTCGTGGCCAGCCGGATGTTGCAGACGGCGGTTCCCGATCCCGTGTAGCGCAGCTCCGGATCCTGACCCAGGTTGCCGATCAAGATCACCTTGTTCACTCCGCGTGCCATTATTACACCTCCTGACTAATAGAATTTTATACACGAGCCCCTGGCGATTCCTCACGAGCGTGCCGGCGTACCGGACGTCCTACTCTTCAGCACGAATCCACCAGGAGATGTAACTTCCCGCGGCTTCTCACCGCGGGGTACAGTTAACTATCTAGACACGTTCAGGTGCCCCGAAATAACCTCCGGGCGACGCCTTTCGGAACGTCTCTTGTCCGCCGCGATACGAGAGCCGTACGCGGCGGGACAAATCGGCGGGAAGACCCTGCGATCGGCCGCTTCTTGAAGTGTCAATCCGTTTCCTGATGTCGAAAATCTACGATCCCGTATTTGAAGAAAACAGCCGCGGTCTTGAGGCCTACGCGGATTTTGTCGCCATCGTGCGGCAACTCCGCCGCGATTGCCCCTGGGACCGGGAGCAGACCCATGATTCGGTGAAGCACCTCCTGATCGAGGAGGCCTATGAAACGGTCGACGCGATCGATGCGGGAGACTGGGACGAGCTGAAGCGTGAGCTCGGAGATTTGCTGCTTCACGTTGTGTTTCACAGCGTTATAGCGGAGAAAGATGACCGGTTTTCACTTGAGGACGTGATCCACGCCGAGACCGACAAGCTTGTACGTCGGCATCCGCACGTCTTCGGTGACGTGGACGTCGAAAACGTCGACGAGGTGCTCAGCAACTGGGAGCAGATCAAGCTGTCAGAGGGCAAGAGGAAAACGGTCCTCGGCGGCATCCCGCCCCACCTGCCCGCGCTGCTTCGTGCGCACCGGATGCAGGAGAAGGCGGCCGGCGTGGGCTTCGACTTCCCGACGCCCGCCGACGCGTGGGAGAAGGTCCGAGAAGAGGTCGAGGAGTTCGAGCGCCTGTGCGGCAGCGATGCCTCGGCTACGGAGCGCGACCGGGAGTTCGGCGACCTGCTGTTCTCGCTCGTCAACTACGCGAGGCTCACGGGTCTGAATGCCGAGAACGCGCTGCGGCACACCATCAACAAGTTCTCGGATAGATTCCGCTACATCGAGTCGGAGCTGGAGGGGAAGGGGAGCTCGGTATCCGAGGCAAACCTCGAGGAGATGGACGCGCTCTGGGAGGCGGCCAAGGACTTGGAAAAGTAGAGGGTCCACGTGCGAGAAAATCCAGCCCGTTCGGACCGGCCGGTCGTCACGGTCCTCGACGCGATCGCGACCGGCCACCCGCCGTACGGACGGCCGCAGTCGGAAGCGGCCGACTTCATGCGGAGAATCTCCGGATTGCCGGATCGCATCCGCCACCGCGTACCCGAGCTTTACGAAAAGTCCTCGATCGAGTACAGATATTCGTGCATCTCCGACTATCTCCACGAAGATCCGGATCGATTCGAGTTCTACCCGAAGAACTGGGAGTTTTCGCCCGCGCCCACGACCGGGCAGCGAAACGCGAAGTACCGCGAGGCCGCACTGCCGCTGGCTGAGCAAGTGGCGCATGACGCCATCGAGAAGGCAGGACTCGAACCGGCAGACATCACTCACGTGGTCGTGGTCAGTTGCACCGGATTTTTTGCGCCCGGGCTCGATGTCGCACTCGTCAAAAGGCTGGGGCTTGCGGCCACGACCCGTCGGGCGATGATCGGCTTCATGGGATGCTACGCGGCCTTCAACGGTCTGCGGGTAGCGGACGGCTTCTGCAAGTCGACGCCGGGGGCAAAGGTTCTGCTGGTCTGTGTGGAGCTGTGCACGCTGCACTTCCAGGTGTCCGACTCCATGGAGGATGCCGTGATCAACTCGCTGTTTTCCGACGGTGCCGCCGCCGCCGTGCTGTCGTCCGTCGACGGCCGTGATGCCACCGGGAGAATCGCCTACATCGACAACGCCTCGCTTCTCGACGACGACTCAGAAGACTACATGACGTGGGACATCGGGGACACGGGCTTCGACATGGGTCTGTCCCGGCGTGTCCCGGCGGTCATCGGAGCGCGCGTCGGTCCCTTTGTAGACGACCTGCTCGAACGCAACGGGCTCGCGCGGGGCGACGTCGATTTCTGGGCGATCCACCCGGGTGGTCGGGCCATCGTTGAGCGGGCACAGGACACGCTCGGACTATCCGACGATCAGCTTTTCGACAGTCTGGAGGTGCTCCGGCTGCACGGCAACATGAGCTCGCCGACGATCCTGTTCGTGCTGCAGCGGCTGCTGCGCTGCCGCGACGAAAGCGATGCCGGCAACCGGCCTAAGACCGCCGTCGCCATGGCCTTCGGCCCGGGACTGACCCTCGAGGGGTGCCTGCTGCGCGAGCAGGCCTAATCTTCCGCAGTGTTCACCGACCACTCGTCGATGACTCCGAGGATCACGACGTTCGTCGGCACGTCGTCTTCGCCGACCACCTGGCGGACCGCCGCACCTTCCCGCGCCACCAGCACGTAGTCGCCCTCGCCGGCATTGTAGCGGGGATCGAGCGCCAGCATGTCCTCTTCGCCCTCGAGCTCGCCATCGAGATTTACGGGATGCACGATCAGCAGCTTTGACTTCTCGAACACCCCGGGCTTTCGCGTCGCAACGACCGTGCCGGTCACCTTGCAGATAAACATGCGTGGTTACCGGATGAGACGGTTCAGCTCTTCGACGCGCCGCACGATCGACTCCCTGTTGATGTTTCGGTACTTCTCCGGCAGCAGCGCCCGGCTCGTGCATTCGAGCACGGCCGAGAGTGTCTGCAGCTCGACCTCCAACGGGTAGGTCGGCGGGATGAAGTCCTGGACCGTCTCGGCGAGGATTTCGCCCGTGACCGTGCCGCCTGGCGCCGCCCTGAACTTGGCCCGCGTCATCAGGGCCTCCATGTCGGCCCCGCTCAGCGTCACCTCGCCGTTCAGCAGCGACTCGGGTACGCCTTCCATCGGCAGGGAGACCCTGGTCTTCTTCATCATGACCTTCAAGAGCTCCTCGCGCTCCTCCCGCGTCGACGGGTAGAAGAGCGCGATGTGCTCCTCGGCCCGGCCCTGTCGCTTCAGGTCGATCGGCATCAGGTCCGGCCGCGCCGTCACCAGGAAGAAGATGATGTTGCCGCGGTGGTTGGTGTCGCTCATGAAGGAAGCGATCTGGCCGAAGACACGCTTCGAGACACCGGAGTCTCCCTGGACGTCGCGCTGCCCGAGCTGCGCGTCCGCTTCGTCGATCATGACCGCGACGGGCGTCATCGCTTCGAGCAGGTGAAGAATCTTCTCGAGGTTGCCCTCGGTGACCCCCTGCCATTGCGAGCGGAAGTTCTTGAGCTTTACCATCGGGATGCCGATCTCGCCGGCGAAGCACGTGATCGTAAACGTCTTTCCCGTTCCGACGGGGCCGCTCACCAGGTAGCCCATCGGCATCACGTCGCGACGTCCCGCCTTCAGCGCCGCGGCCGCCTGCCGCAGGTGCTTGATGGCGTGCTCGTGACCGGCCACCATGTCGAGCGTGAAGTCCGTCTCGATGAACTCGAGCAGGCCGTACGCCTCGGCCTCGATGAACGCCTTCTTCAGCTCGGAGAGCGTGTCGTACGTGAGCTCGGTGCGGTTCTCGAGGACGTCGGCGAGGATCGTCCGCAGCTGCACGTAGTTGAGTCCTGCGGTGTTCTGGGCGAGCGCCTCGATCGACACCTCCGAGCGATCGCGGAACGTCTTTACTGTGCCATCCAGATAGGTGCGAACGTACTTGAGACGCTCGCTCTCGTCGGGCATCACCAGCTGAACTTCGGCCGTGTACGGGCTCTGGACGAGCTGCTGGTTCAGGTCGCGAAGGTTCTCGGTGACGAGGCAAACGGTGAAGTCGCTCCTGAGGAAGGTCGGATCGTGGGACCATTTCTGGAGGAAGACGAGAGCGTTCCGGTCCTCCGACGAATACATGGACGCCTCGGCCATCGGCACAATCGTCTCCGCGTAGTCGAGGACGCACGCGATTCTCTTGCCGTCCGCGAGCCGGAGCCGGAAGTAGTTCTCCAGGACCGAGAGAACGCGGACCGGGTCCTTCGGAAGCTTCTTGGCGTAGTCGGTCCCGAAGATGGTGTCGTAGCCGGAGAGCGCGCGGTTGAAGTCCGACTGCGAGGCCTTGTCCGCGAAGTGGATGCCGCTCGACCGGTCGTAGAAGATGACATAGTCGCGTGCGGCGAACAGGTCGTTCATCAGGAACCGGCGAAGCGGCTCGTAGATGGTCTTCCCCTTCTTGTTCTCGGTCGGTACGAGGTCGCGGACGTTACCGTAGAGGATGAACTGCGTGAACGTCTTTGTGAAGTACTTGCGCGCGAACTCCTTGGCCCACTCGGGATAGTGGGCGGTGTAGCGGTCGAGGAGGTCCTCGTCGACAATCGCGGCGCCGTCGGTCGCGACCGGTACCTCGGGCTCCGCCTGGGTTGTGTCCGTCATGTTTTTCGGTGGTTTGATGCGAACCGAATATAGTGCCCACGGGATGGCCGGGACGACGGGTCGAACCCGATCGTGGCCTGCCTTGTGGTACGCTCGGCTCGCGGGAAAGGGTTCGGCCAATTCTGCGTCCGATTTCGGCCCGTGTCAGGGCGTCAGGTCGGCGTCGTAGCTCAGCAGGAACGTCATGAAGCTCGAAGCCTCGGGCATGTCTTTCGCGACGAAGCGGATAGTATGGGAGTCGATGCGCTCGACGTTCGGCAGGTAGCCGAGAAGCTCGACAGGGCGGTAGTGTTTGAGGCTAACCTCCAGCTCGATGGGCCCCTCGATGCGGTGGGGTCTGAAGTCACCGATCCGCTCGATGGCTGCCCTGACTTTCTCCGCAATGATCTTGTTCGCGGCGTCGGGCGTCCGCGTCGCCGCTGAGTGGAAGCCGAGCGCACGCTTGACGACTGCGCCTTCCACGTCACCGACCACCCGGCGCGTCTCTTCAATTATGGCATCGTCGCCGGAGACCATGATGACCGGCACGCCGAAGTGTCCTGCGATGGCTGCGTTGAAGCCGGCCTCCGGAACAGGGACGCCGTTCAGCTTGACCGACGTGAGCCGTGCGCTGGACATCGTGTGCGCCCGCACCCCCTCAGTGTTCGAGGTGCTCGTATGGTAACCGATGAAGATCGCTCCGTCGAACGACTCGTCGATGCCCGCCATCATTCCGAGGCGTCGTGGCCAGGACCGGATAACGGTCACGTCGGACGGCAGCTGATCGATCAGCAGGTTCTGCCCGTTGCCGTGCGAGTCACTCACAACGATCTCGGTGGCTCCGGCCTCCTTCGCCGCCCCGATGGCGGTGTTGACCTCGTCGGTCATGAACTGCCGGAAACGCTGGTACTCGAAGCCGCTTGGCCCGAGCTGCTCGCCGGTGACGGCGCCGACTACGCCCTCCATATCGGCCGAGATATAGATCTTGAGGCCGTCCTGTGCCGCGGCCGGCGTTGCAGTCGCCAGTAGAAGTAGAATAGTGGAGGTCAAGCAGATGCCGAGTGGTCTCATCTTCACGATCGATTTCTTTGGATTGGCTGACGGAGTTTCGCTCGGTCGGGTCGCTCTGTCAACAGATTTTCGGTTTCAAAGAAAAAGGCGCCGGCGTCGAAACGCGGGCGCCTTGATTCCGCGAGCTACGGGTGTCGCTACGCGATCGTCACCTCGTCGTTGAGGTAGACGTCCTGGATGGCGTGCAGGATCTGGACGCCGTCCTTCATCGGGCGCTGGAACGCCTTGCGGCCTGAGATCAGGCCCATGCCGCCCGCCCGCTTGTTGATGACGGCGGTCTGAACGGCCTGCTGGAGGTCGTTCGACCCGGAGGCCCCGCCCGAGTTGATCAGCCCGACGCGGCCCATGTAGCCGTTCGCCACCTGGTAGCGCGTGAGGTCGATCGGGTGATCGCTGCTAAGCTCGGTGTAGATCCGCTCGTCGAGCTTCCCGTAGCTGGAGTTGCCCGTGTTGAGGGCCTTGTAGCCGCCGGTCTGCGTCGGCTGTTTCTGCTTGACGATGTCGGCCTCGATGGTGGCGCCGAGGTGGTCGGCCTGGCCGGTGAGGTCGGCGCTGGACTCGTGGTTCACTCCGTTCACCTTGAAGCCGGGGTTGCGCATGTAGCACCACAGGATGGTCGCCATGCCGAGCTCGTGCGCGTACGAGAAGGCCTCAGAGACCTCTTCGATCTGACGGTTGGACTCCGGCGAGCCGAAGTAGATAGTCGCACCTACGGCCACGCAGCCCATGTCGTACGCGCTGTCAATGTTCGCAAACATGATCTGGTCGAACGTGTTCGGATACGTCAGCAGCTCGTTGTGATTGAACTTGAGGACGAACGGGATCTTGTGGGCGTACTTGCGTGCGACCATCCCGAGCACGCCGAAGGTCGACGCGACCGCGTTGCATCCGCCTTCGATGGCGAGCTTGACGATATTCTCGGGATCGAAGTAGGCCGGGTTCTTCGCGAAAGACGCTCCCGCCGAGTGCTCTATGCCCTGGTCGACCGGCAGGATGGAGACGTAGCCCGTGTTCGCGAGCCGGCCGTTGCCGAGTAGATCCTGCAGGGAACGCAAGACACGCGGAGTCCGGTCGGACGGCCCGAAGACGCGGTCCACGAAATCGGGGCCGGGCAGGTGGAGGCTTTCTTTGGGAATCGTCTTGCACTGGTGGTCCAGGAGGTAGCCGGCCTTCTCTCCCAGGATGTCCGCCAGCGCGGAGGTCGTCACTTCTGCCATCGTAGTCCTCTAGCGAGATTTCTTGCTTCCAATAGGGTGATACGCACTGCGCGCGCCCAAAAAATGAAGTTACGAACGTGCGGCGGGGTGGACAATGAACAAGGGCACTGCCGGACCGGATCCACGCGTGTTTCATGGAGCGCCAAAGCGCCTTCTTGAGCCCGAAAAACGTCCCCTCTCTATTCAGGGATACGGAACTCGGGTGGAATGAGACCGGGATCGCGGAGGTATTCGCTCAGGTGTGTCGCAACCAGAGGCGCCATCAGAAGCCCCTTTGAACCGAGTCCGGTGAAAGTCCAGATCCCCGTGCGGCCCGGCAGCGGACCGACGATGGGCAGGCGGTGTGCTCTTACCGTTACCCGTATTCCCGCGTGGTGCCGGACGATCTCAGCACCCTCCAAACCCGGCAGCGTTCTTGTTGCTCGATCGAGCAGCACCTTACCGAGGTGTGCGTCGGGCTCCGTGCTGTCAAACTCGTGCTGAAAGCTGCTGCCGATGATCGCCCGCTCGCCGTCGAAGACGATGTAACCCTGCCCGGCGACGTGCGGTAGTTGAGAGAGCGAGGTGCGCGGCCGCACCTCCACCGTCTGTCCCTTGACGGCGTGGAGGCCAAGGTTTTCGAGTTCAGGAAAACTCTCAAATCCGGCTCCCATCGCGAGCAGGAGCCTCGAGCAGGCTACCCGTTCGACAACTCGGCCCGTCGTTTCCAGAGTGATTTCCACGCCGTCGGCGATCTCGTCGAACGATGTCAGAGTCGTCGCGAGTTTGACGGTCGACCCCTCGTGCTCGAGCCGCCGAAGGCTGTCATCCACGAACCGGGAGATATCCACTGCGCCACCAGTCGACACAAACAACGAGCCGTGCGGGCTGGCAACTTCGGGGTATCGTTGCGCACCCTCTGCGGGCGGCAACCAGTGGCAGGACTCGTGTCTATCGGCCGTCGCTCGAAAGTACCCCGCCTGTTCCTCGTCACGGGCCGGGCGAATGACGCCACGCTCGTCGAACGCTTGTCCGACGAGCTCGAGTGTGTCGCGCAGAGCGCGGAGCGCCTCCTCGTGTCGGCGGACGGGTCGCGCCTTCCGCGCCATGAACGGGTTGACGAGACCGGCCGCAGCCGAGGAGGCTCCGGCGGGCGGATCGGCCGAGTCGACCAGCAGAATCCTTTTGTGTCCGACTAGGTGTAAAGCGCTGCACACGCCGGCGAGTCCTGCACCTGCGATCACGATGTCGTAGTCTGTGGACACGAGGCCGGCCAGTCGAATCGAGTATCGAAAGAGGGATCAGGTGAACAGAGGCAGCGCGGGGGATCCGATCGCGGTCGTCGGTGGAGGCATCATCGGTCTGTCGATCGGGTGGTTGCTGGCGGAGGCCGGTCGGAAGGTAATCATTCTCGAGCGCGACCGGGCGGGGCGCGCCGCATCCTGGCAGGCGGCGGGCATGCTGGCCGCGAGCGCCGAGATCGGCTTCGAGGAGCTGGAGGTGTATTACCTGAGCCGCGAAAGCCTGCTGCGCTGGCCCTCGTTCGCCGATCGGCTTGCGTCCGCGTCTGGCCGTGATCTGGACTTTCGATCGGAAGAGACACTGATTGTGGCGGACGATCCGGATAGCGCCGA
>JBFGEP010000057.1:0-9352 GCA_041580055.1 Rhodothermales bacterium
CTGCGTCGGCTACGAGGTCCCCGCGGGGACATCGTTGCCGCGGGGCATGAAGGACTGTATTCCGGTAATCTCTCTACCGAGTATCAATCCGTGAATGTCGTACGTGCCCTCGTATGTATTCACGCTCTCCAGGTTCACCATGTGGTGGATAACACGGTACTCGCCCGTGATGCCGTTGCCACCCAGCATGTCCCTCGCCACGCGACTTATATCGAGGGCCGTTCCGCAGTTGTTACGCTTCGCGAGCGATACCATCGCCGGGGCGGCACGGCCTTCGTCCATAAGGTTGCCCAACCGCCAGGCGAGGAGCTGCATCTGCGTGATGTCCGTCAGCATGTTGGCCAGCTTGGTCTGGACGAGCTGCATCGCGGCGAGCGGATACCCGAACTGCGATCGCTCGGCCACGTAGCGGCGCGCGCGGTGATAGCAGTCCTCCGCAGCGCCCAGCGCCCCCCAGACGATCCCGTAGCGGGCGTTGTTGAGACACGAGAACGGTCCACGTAGGCCACGAACGTCCTGGAACGTGTTCTCATCCGGGACGAAGCAGTCCTCCATCACGATCTCGCCCGTGATGGAAGCACGAAGCGACATCTTGTTGTGCGTCTTCGGAGCCGTCCAACCGTCCATGCCTTTCTCGAGTACGAAGCCCATGATGACCGGGTCGGCGCCCGACTTCTCTCTCGCCTTGGCCCAGACGATCGCGACGTCCGACACGGTGGAGTTGGTGATCCACATCTTCGCACCGTTCAGGACCCAGCCCCCGTCCGCTCTCGTCGCCGACGTCGTCATCGACCCGGGGTCCGAGCCGTGATCCGGCTCGGTGAGCCCGAAACAGCCGATGAGCTCTCCGGTGGCGAGCCCCGGAAGCAATCTCCGCTTGAGCTCCTCCGATCCATATGCGTGGATCGGAAACATGACGAGCGAAGACTGAACCGAGGCGAACGAACGGTAGCCTGAGTCGACGCGCTCGAGCTCGCGCGCGATCAGACCGTATGCCGTGTAGCTGACGCCCGAGCCTCCGTACTCCTCGGGAATCGTTGAGCCGAGCAAGCCCAGCTCACCCATCTCCGTCGGTATCTCCGGATGGAACACCTCATCCTGGTTTCCTTCGAGCGCGCGCGGCTCCAACTGGGTCTGCGCATACTCACGCGCCGACTCCATGACGAGTCGGTCTTCCTCGGACAGGAGCTCCTCGAAGAGAAACGCGTCGTCCGTGTTGAAAGGAATCTTCGGCATACAGCCTCCTTGATGGAAATAACTCCGTCCGGCAGGTCACTGCCGGTCCGGCTTTCTCGAGAACCACTCGATGCGACCGCACCGCCTGCAACTCAGAATCGTGGCGTGCCGGTCGGCCCAATCCAGATCCAGCAGAGTCAGAACCGTGGAGTTCAGCAATACCCTGCCTTCGTCGAACCGGTCTTCACCGCAGTGGGGGCATACCACCTTCCTGCCGGCCGCTGCAAAGCGACCGGACTCCTCCTCCGCCTGGGCCTCGTGGGCCGCCTTCCGAAGCCTGTCCAGCAAGTCGCTCATCAAAGGTCAACCGGACTATCCAAAGCTCCAATTAACTCCGCGGCCGCTCTCCGGGTCCGGGAATCTCCACGTGACGGCTCCCTGGTCACACGCGTAGAGACAGGTGCCGCACTCGATGCAGTCTTCAAACTGAAAGTGCACGTCGCCGTTCTCGTCGAGCGTGTAGCATTTGGCCGGGCACACGTACGTCGTACACTTGTGGGGACAGACGGAGTTGCATATTCCGGTGTCGACCAGGATGTGTGCGCGGGCGTCCGACCGGCCCTGATTTCGATAGGCGACTTTCCCCAGCCGCTCGGTTATGGCAAGTTGGCTCATAGGTTGCGGGCGGCCCGTGCCGACAACTTGATCATGTCCCACAGACTGGAGTGCTTCCTCACGGACTCCTTCAGCAAGTCCCTGGCCTTTCGACCGGGCTTCGAGTCGATGGTGAAATAGGAGCGGCCGAAATCGCACAGCACGGACGGGACCACGCCAAACATCATCGGGTCGTGCAGCAGCCTCACGCCGCCCTGAAAAGCGTGCATGTCTTTCAGGACGAAGGAGCCCTCCAGGCGCCGCTGATACTCGGCCAGGCGGTCCGCGCCGTAGTCTCCAGACCCCACCACCTCCAACACCGTCTCCGCGGCAAGTATGCCGGAGCGCATCGCGTAGTCCATCCCCTGAATCGCCTTGCCTGCATTGAGCAGAAGATGCGCGGCCTCGCCCGCTACGAGCACCCCGTCCGAGTAGAGGCGCTCCGGAACACCTGCGACATCACCTGTGGACACCACGTGCGCCGAGTACTCGAGCACCTCTCCGCCCGCCACCATGTCGGCAACCGCCGGATGCGCCTTGAAGTCGTTCAGTAGATCGTACGGCGTGAACGATTTCTCTCGGAGATCCTTCATGCCGAGGACCAGGCCGACCGAGAGCGACGAGCGGTTCGTGTACAGAAAGCCGCCACCCTCGACGCCCCTCGTCGCATGCCCGACAAACTCGTTGGCCAGGCCCATTCCGTTCTGCAGCTGGAATCGATCCTCCAGGACCTTCTCGTCGAATCCGATCACCTCCTTCACGCCCACTGCCACGTGGTCCGCTCCCACATATGCCGGCTCGATACCGGCCTCGCGCGTCAGCAGGTTGTTCACACCCTCGGCCAGGATCACAACGTCGGCAAAGAACTCCTCGTCGCCGGCTCGTATGCCGACCACTCGTCCGCCATCCCGTATGAGCGAGTCGACCAGCACATTGGTGGCGAGAAAGGACTCCTCTGCGGCATCACTCTCGTCGATCGCCGCCTGCACGCGCGTCGCAAACCACTCGTCGAACCGCGCCCGAAGAACCGTCACACCCGAGTACGGCGGCTTGCCGAAATGAGAAGACTTGAAATCGACGCTGAACGCGGACTCCTCGTCAAGAAACGTGAGCCGGCGATGACCGATGACGCGCTCGTAGCCGGCCTCGCCCTCCCAGTAGCGCGGAACGAGTCGCTCCAGATCGGTCCCCCAGAGCACGCCGCCCGAGACGTTCTTCGCCCCGCAGAACTCGCCCCGTTCAATAAGAAGGAATCTGCGGTTGGCACGAGCAAGAACCATCGCCGCACTGAGGCCGGCGATTCCACCTCCGACGATTATACAGTCGAAACGTTCGTCCATGCGGGTTCGCTAGCCGGCCCGGACAACTCGAAGCTGATCGATCAGCGGCGGCAGCACTTTGTAGAGATCTCCGACGATCCCATACGACGAATACTTGAATATAGGCGCGTCGGGATCTTTGTTGACGGCGACAATCACGCGGCTGTTGGACATGCCGGCGACGTGCTGAATGGCGCCGGAGATACCCAACGCGAAGTAGAGATCCGGCGACACCACTTTGCCCGTCTGCCCGATCTGTGCCGTCGCGGGAAACATCCCGGACTCAACCACAGCGCGCGTAGCGCCGACGGCCCCGCCTAGCAGGCTCGCGAGCTCGTTGACAAGGCGCGCACCCTCGTCGTCTTTCACACCCCGACCCGCGGCCACCACCACGTTGGCCTCCGCCAGATCGATCTGCCCGGAAGCGGACGTGACAAACTCCCGCACGGACGCGCGAATCGCATCCTCGGCGACGTCGAGGCTTACGTCGACCACCTCGGGCTCTGACGGCGACTCAACCGCCACGTAGGCTCCGGATCGAACAGATACAATCGTGCGCGGCGACAGGGACCGTGTGCGGGCGAGTCGCTTGGCAGCCATCACAGGGCGGGTCACCTCCCACACCCCGTCGTTCAACTGCACCGTGGCCACGTCCGCAAGCACGGCCGAGTCGAGTCTGACGCCGAGGGCTCCGAGCACGTCCTTCGCACCCTCACTGGAAGCCATCGCCAGCGTCGAAGCTTGAGCCGTCTCCATCCCGCGCTCCAGGGCCCTGACGAACGGCTCGTTCAGGTGCCGCTCCAGCAGCCGATGCCGGACCGTCAAAACGCGGGCGGGACCGTACGCCGCGACAGCGTCCACGAATTGCTCCGCCTTCGGATGCAGAATGATTGCGTCGACCCTCAGCCCCGCCGCACCGCCTGTCTCACGAAACCTGGACAGCGTCTCTAGAGACGACCGCCGAACCCTGTCACCCTGGATCGCAACGTAGCAGAGAATTCCGTCCATGACCGGCTCCCGGATTAGACAACGTTGGCTTCATCTCGCAGGCGGCGCACGAGTTCCGGAACCACCTCGTCCACCGTACCTTCGAGAACCTCACCCGGCTCGCGCTCGGGAATCTCCTCGACGGAAACGACGGTAGTTCGGGACGCAGCGCCACCGAATTCGGCCACCTGGCGCGTCGCGATCTCCTTCTTCTTGGCCGCCATGATCCCCCGAAGAGACGGAATGCGGGGATCGTTCATATCGTTTGAGCATGTCACGAGGCACGGCGGTGCGAGCGTGAGGATTTCCTGGCCCGAGTCGCCCTGACGCGTCACCACGAGCCGGCCGTCCTCGATCGTGAGGCCAACGGCATTCGAGGCGTAAGGAATGTCGAGCAACTCAGCCAGCATCGGACCCGTCAGCCCGGCGTCCGTGTCCTGGGACTGTTTGCCGCACGCGATGACGTCGTACGCGTTCTCCTCGAAGTAGCCCCGCAGCACCGACGCTATCGCAAACGAATCCCTCTCGAGATCATCGTCTGCGAGAATGTGGGTAGCCGCATCGGCACCCATGGCGAGCGCCTTTCGAACGGTCTCGGAGGCCGTGCCGGGTCCTACGAGAACGACGTCGACGGCGCCGCCGTGCGCCTCTCGCAGTACCAGCGCCTCCTCAACCGCGGACGCGTCGTACGCGTTGAGCACCGTGCGTCCCGTGTGCACGGGGGCGTTCACGTCAGGAACCTGCTTTATGCAAACGCAGAATCGCATCTTGAGCGTGTGGGTGGCTGTGAGTGCCCTTCCTAACCGTCGTCGAGCGGGCCTCCCGGGCGGCGGGGCAGCTTCCATATCGCCCCATTCGAACTTACAAAAAGCCGCAGGCACCCGAAGCAAATTTTCTGTGGAAGCATGACGAGCTCCACTACCGGGGAGCGCACCGGATGATTGCCATAGCGTATCTTGCGGGTTCCCACCACGCATGCCTTCCCGGTCGCCACTATGACCACCCCGTTTCTGGGGGCCCTGGACCGCTTCGCGGTATGCCTTCTGGCCCTCCTCCTCCTGTTCGCACTATTCCCGCGCAAGGCGACCGCACAGGATCTGAATCCTCGCTACGGCATCGGCTTTACGTTCCTCGCCTCCGAGACCGACGGCGCCGGGCTCGGGCTCCGTGGCCGCATCGCGGTACCCGTCAACTCCAACCTCTCGCTGGCGGGCGACCTCGGCGTGACCGGTTACATATTCAAAGGCCGCAGCGATGCCGAGTATGCGTTCGATCCGCAGTTCTCGTTTATCGTGACGCTGCCGGGAGACGAGCGGGCCCCGTACGTTCTGGCGGGCGTCGGCGCCTACATATCGACGTCAGAGGCGGAGGGCGGCCCCTTCGTTCATTTCGGGGTTGGCCGCGCGCAGCTGCTGGGCGAAACGTCCATCTTCTATGAGGTCAACCCGGCGATCGTGATCGAGAAGGAGGAAGTCGACTTCAACTTGTCGCTTCGATTCGGCATCATTTTCTGACCCGTACGCCAGGCGCCCACCACCGGACCATCATCCTCGATCCGCATGGCTGGTATCTACGTGCACGTGCCGTTTTGCTCCCAGCGGTGCGTGTACTGCGACTTCTACTTCGTTACCACGACCCGG
Organism: Rhodothermales bacterium; assembly: GCA_041580055.1. Lineage (GTDB taxonomy): Bacteria > Bacteroidota > Rhodothermia > Rhodothermales > JABDKH01 > JABDKH01. The sequence goes on from JBFGEP010000057.1 coordinate 5,777, forward strand.
TCGTACGGCCCGTACCTGAAGGCGCTCGAGCAGGAGATACGCCACGTGGGCCAGAGGTATTCCGGCCGGGAGCCCATGAGCACCATCTACATCGGAGGTGGAACCCCGTCCGTCCTGTCGGCCTCCGAAGTAAGCGGCATCCTCGGCGTACTTCACGAGGTGTTCGACACCGACTCACTGGAGGAAGTAACGCTCGAGTTGAACCCGGAGGACTTCAACGAGCAGTACCTGCGCGACCTGAGGTCGCTGGGGGTCGACCGGCTCAGCATCGGCGTGCAGTCGTTCTTCGAGCCGGACCTGCAGTTCATGAACCGGTGCCACACGTCGCAGCAGGCCGAGGCCGTCGTCGACGGCGTTCGGAAGGCCGGATTCGAGAACTTCTCCATCGACCTGATATTCGGTGTCCCGGGTCAGCCCCACGAGTACTGGGCCGCCAACCTCGAAAAGGCCGTCCGGATGGAAGTCCCGCACCTGTCCACGTACTCGCTGACCATCGAACCGAAGACCGTTCTTCACAAGCAGGTCAAGCTCGGAAAGGTTGTGCCGGAAGACGAGGAGACGGTCGCCGAACGATTCCGGTTCACGATGGCTTTTCTTCGAGAGGCCGGTTATGACCACTACGAGGTGTCGAGCTTCGCGCAAACCGGGTCGAGGGCGATTCACAACCAGCTGTACTGGGAGCACCGAAACTACCTCGGCTTCGGGCCGTCCGCGTTCTCGTTCTGGTGGGACGGACTCCCCGCGCACCGGTGGGAAAACATCCGCAACGTTCGCCGATACCAGGGACTGCTGGAGAACCGTCACCTGCCCGTTCAGCTCCGCGAGGAGCTCGATCTCGATACCCTGGCCAACGAATACATCATGCTGCGCCTGCGAACCTCGGAGGGACTGGACCTGGACGTCCTCGAAAACCAATACGGCGTAGATCTGTATGACGAACGGGTTGAGGATCTGGCGTGGCTGGAGTCGGAGGGATTTATTGTCCCGATTCGCAACGACCTCGTCCGGCTCACGGACGAGGGGATGATTTTCGCTGACATGGTGGCGACCAAGCTAATGCTGGGATGACCTGGAGAAGGAGTTTGCTGCTCGCCGCGACGGCCGTTTGGCTCGCTGCCGGCTGCCAGAAGAAAGAGGACGATGTTCTTCGCGAGCCCGAGTTTGCCGTCGAGGGGACACTCGATTTTCTTGGAGAGGACGGTACGCCCTTCCTTCGGATTGCCGTGGAGCTGGCCGAAAGTCCGGAAGAACAAACGAGGGGCTTGATGGGACGAAGATCGCTTCCGTCGAAAGGCGGAATGCTGTTCGTCTACCCCGAGGACGTCGACCAGAGCTTCTGGATGAAGAACACGCCGCTCCCCCTCGACATCTTGTTCATACGTGGCGACTCGAGCGTCGTGAACATCGTGCGTCGAACAAGACCCCTTTCAGAAGACCGCATTACCTCCGCCGGGCCCGCCCGGTATGTACTGGAGCTGCGAGCCGGGTTCGTGGATCGCCACGGCATCGACGAGTCGACGAGGATCAGCTGGCAGCGTACGGAACAAAGCTGATGCGATTCCCCGGACCTGCGATTCTCCCTGTCATTCTGGTCACCGCCGTGTTGGGTTGCGGCGACAGCCCCGACCCGCGACCGGGCGGCAGCACTCAAGTCGAGATTCCGTTCACCCGCCATGGGGTGCTGGAAATCGTCCGAGGGGGAGAGTCGGTCGTGACCATCGACATAGAGGTGGCAGACAACGACTCCTCGCGGATGCGCGGGATGATGCAGCGTTCCGGCTTCCCCGCAATGAGCGGCATGCTATTCATCTTTCCGTACGAGGACATGCAGCGCTTCTGGATGGCCAATACTCCCGTAGCACTCGACATTCTATTCGCGAACGCGGACTCGCAGGTCGTGGACATCCACCGGTATACGAAGCCACTGTCGCCCCAGAGTGTCGACACGTCGGTCCCGGCACAGTACGTGCTTGAGGTGCCGGCGGGCTTCTGCGACACGCACGGGATCGTCGAGAGCGACAGGCTCAGGTGGTCTCGAGAACCTTAGTGCGGCTACAATCCGAAACTTTCGCCGCAGGCGCAGGTGCGCGCGGCCTGCGGATTGCTGAAGTGGAATCCTTTCCCCTCGAGCCCGTCCGTGAAGTCGAGCTCGGAACCGTCGACGTAGAGGCGGCTCTTCTTGTCGATCACGACATTGAGCTCTCCGATCCGGAACGTCTCGTCGTCGCCGCGGACTGTCGTGTCCCAGCCCAGATCGTAGGTAAGTCCGGAGCATCCGCCGGGGACCACCGCCACCCGCAGCATCGAGCCGGAAACGTCGACCTCCTCCTTCGCTGCGACCGCAAGCAGTCGGAGTCTGGCCCTGTCGGTAATCTGAATGGGCATTTTCGGTGCAATCAATGGGGGAGACTGAACGACACAGGTCCGGCCGCGGTTTCGATAGCAGGCCGGCCGGCTGCCGAGACCGTTCCCAACCCGGTCTTCACGATCGGCCCCGAATCATCTGAACTCCAGTAACGTAGATTCAATCTAAATAAGCAGTAATCCGCCCCGATGAGCACCAGCGAGACCGATTTTCTCAAACAGGTCGCCGAAGGCGAGTACGAATACGGGTTCGTGACCGAGATCGACTCCGAGAAGGCCCCGCCGGGGCTCTCGGAGGATATCGTCCGGTTCATCTCGTCCCGGAAAGAAGAGCCCGAGTGGTTGCTGGAGTGGCGCCTTCGCGCATTCCGTCACTGGCAGAAGCTTGCCGAGCAGAAGGCCTACCCGCGGTGGGCCCACCTCTCCTACCCGACCGTCGATTTCCAGGGAATCAGCTACTACGCCGCCCCGAATAGCAAGCCGAAGTACAGCAGCCTCGATGAGGTCGACCCGGAGCTTCTGCGCACCTTCGAGCGCCTCGGGATCTCGCTCACCGAGCAGAAGAAACTTGCCGGGGTCGCGGTCGACGCAGTGATGGACAGTGTCTCGATCGCGACGACGTTCAAGGAAGAGCTCGCCGAGCTGGGCATCGTTTTCTGCTCTTTCGGCGAGGCCGTACAGAACCACCCGGATCTCGTCCAGAAATACATCGGCTCCGTAGTCCCCTACACGGACAACTTCTACGCGTCACTCAACTCGGCGGTGTTCTCCGACGGATCGTTCTGCTACATCCCGCCCGGCGTGCGATGCCCCATGGAGTTAAGCACCTACTTTCGTATCAACGAGGCGGGCACCGGGCAATTCGAGCGTACCCTCATCGTTGCCGACAAGAACAGCTACGTCAGCTACCTCGAGGGCTGCACGGCCCCGATGCGGGATGAGAATCAGCTGCACGCCGCCGTCGTCGAAATCGTGGCGCTCGAGGGCGCCGAAGTCAAGTACAGCACGATCCAGAACTGGTATCCGGGAGACGCGTCAGGCAAGGGCGGCATCTTCAACTTCGTCACCAAGCGGGGCATCTGCGACGGCCCGAACGCGAAAATATCGTGGACGCAGCTGGAGACTGGCAGTGCCATCACATGGAAGTACCCCAGCGTGATCCTTAAGGGTGACAACTCGGTGGGAGAGTTCTATTCCGTGGCATTCACCAAG
>JBFGEP010000058.1:0-9316 GCA_041580055.1 Rhodothermales bacterium
CAGGAGAGACTCGACATTCTTTCCACTGTCGAGGATGAGATTCGAAGCTTCGAGGAAGCCGCTGCCGCCGAGTACGAGGTGGGTCGGGGCCCTCAGCAGGCGCTGCTTCGTGCACAGCTTGAGCGAAACACCATCAGCAAGCGGGCCCTCCAGCTTCGCGCGAGCCGCCACGAAGCCGTACGAGACCTCGCCACACTAATGAACCGGCCGGAACTGATGGCGGACTCCTTCCGCGTCGAGCGGCCCGTTCCTCTCGAAGATCTGCGTGGCGAGACGTCTTACGAAGTGGCAGCCCGCCAGCGGCCCGAGTTCCGGGCCGTAGACCGCGCCCTGAAGGGGGCCGACAGGGCCATCGACCTCGCCCGACGGGACTACTACCCGGATGTCACGCTTCAGGTCACCTATACGGACATCGCAAAGGACACGCCGCCGGTCAATCCCGATGGCGCGAATGCTCTGGCGGTCGGCGCCGGTGTACGGATTCCTTTGTGGCGCGGAGCCCTGAGCGCGAAGCGGCAACAACGGGAAATCGAGCGCCGACGCCTCGACGAGCACCAGCGAGCGCTCGAGGCGGACACCCGCATCAGGCTGGAAGAGCTGCGGCAGCGGATCCGGCTCGAGCAGGAGAACCTGGCGCTGCTGTCCGGCGGTCTTGTGCCGCAGGCCGAGATCACACGCGACGCGACCCTCGCCGCATATACGACAGGAAAGGCCTCCTTCCTCGACCTGCTCGAAGCTGAGCGAATGTTGTTCGAGCTCAAGCTCGACGAAATCTCAACGCGCGAACGACTGCACGAGGCGGTGGCCTCCGTTCATCGCGTATTGGGCACACCGATAGACTTCGAATAGCCATGACTTTCAGACAATCCGACCTCCAGCATCTCCCTCGGACCGGAATGCACGTCGCACTTGCGATGCTGATGCTGGTCAGCCTTCCGGCCTGCCGCGGGAATACCGAGCCGCCGGCCATGGACCACTCCGAGCACGACCACGAGGCGATGATGGCTGCTGAATCGGCCGCCATGGATCATTCCGAGCACGACATGATCGACTCGGACACCACTTCCGGCATGATGGATCATTCCGAGCACGACCACGAGGCGATGATGGAGCAGTTGGCTTTGTCCGGCGACGGCAGTGCCACCGCCGTGGAGGTCGATCCGTCCGTAATCAAGACCATCGGCGTCAGGACTACGACCGTTGAAGTCCGGCCGCTGAGCCGCGAAATCCGGTCGACCGGTCGGTTCGAGATGGACGAGAGTGGTGCGCATACCGTAACCGTCCGCACCTCGGGATGGGTCGAGACGCTGCACGTCAACTACGAGGGAGCGCTCGTGCAAAAAGGGCAACCTCTGCTCGACCTCTACAGCCCCGACCTGGTCGCCACGCAGGAGGAGTACCTGCTCGCCTTCCGAAACGCGGAGCGCATGGCCGCCTCTCGGGTGCCCGGAATGGCCGATGACGCTACGCGGTTACTGGAGGCTGCGCGGCGCCGGCTTCTTCTCTGGGATCTGTCGGAGGAGCAGATCGCGGAGCTCGAAGAGACCGGCACGCCGATGCGGACGATCCGGTTCAACGTCCCGGTTACCGGCGAGGTGATGCAAAAATCCGTGTCGGAAGGGCAGCACGTAAATGCCGGGGAGCCGCTGCTGGAGATCTACGACCTGAGCAAAATCTGGCTGATCGCAGACATCTACGAACAGGATCTCGTCTGGGTCAGCGACGGTCTGCCCGTCCGCGTCGAGCTCCCGTACGACCCGGGCAAGACGTTCAACGGTCGCATTGACCACATCTACTATATGCTGGATCCCGCGACGCGAACGGCGCGTGCGCGCATCATCCTTCCGGGTCGGCGCCAGACGTTCAAGCCCGGCATGTACGCCACGGTCTTTGTGCAGAGCAAGCCGCTTCCGCCGTCGCCGGTGGTCCCGGAGGAGTCCGTGATTCGGACGGGCGACCGGGACGTCGTGATCGTCGATCTCGGCGACGGCCGCTACGCCCCGACCGCGGTCCACGTCGGGGTGCAGGCAGAAGGCAGTTATCAGATACTCCACGGTCTGAACGGAGGAGAACGGGTGGTGACCCGCGCTCAGTTCCTGATCGACTCCGAGGCCCGCCTGAAGTCGGCGGTGGGAGCCATGGCCGGCCACCAACACTGATCCGAACTTCCCGCGAGCGAACACCTCTTATCGAGAACGAAGATGATTGATCGAATCATTCAGTACTCAGCCGAGAACCGGCTGCTCGTATTCCTGCTGCTGCTGCTGATGACGGGCGTCGGAGTCTGGGCCGCCGCCAACACCCCGATCGACGCGATCCCCGACCTCTCCGACGTGCAGGTCATCATCCAGACAGAGTATCACGGCCAGGGACCCCGGATCGTCGAGGAACAGGTCACCTACCCGCTGACCACCGCGATGCTAGCGGTACCGTTCGCAAAGACGGTGCGGGGCTACTCGTTCTTCGGCCTGTCTTTCGTGTACGTCATCTTCGAGGACGGCACCGACCTGTACTGGGCCCGCAGCCGCGTCCTGGAGTACCTGAACTACGCCTCCGGCCGCTTGCCCGAGACTGTGCGCCCGGCCATCGGGCCGGACGCGACCGGCGTCGGATGGGTGTACGAGTACTCGCTAGTTGACAGGACGGGAACCCGCGATCTGGCCGATCTTCGAAGCCTGCAGGACTACTTCCTGCGCTACGAGCTCCAGTCCGTCGAGGGCGTCGCGGAGGTTGCCTCGATCGGCGGTTTTGTCAAGCAGTACCAGGTCATTGTCGATCCGGTAAAGCTGGTCGCCTTGAACATACCCATCTCGGCACTGCGGCAGGCGCTGGTCAGGTCCAACGAGGACGTGGGGGCGCGACTGCTGGAGATCGGCGAGCGGGAGTTTGTGGTTCGTGGCCGGGGCTACCTGGGCGGTCTCGACGACATCCGCGACGTACCCCTGCGGTCCAAGAACGGCACGCCGGTCCGTATAGGTGACGTGGCGACGGTCCAGCTGGGCCCGGAGCTGCGTCGCGGGCTGGCCGACAAGAACGGGCAGGGTGAGGTCGTGGGTGGAATAGTCGTCATGCGATTCGGCGAGAACGCTCGCGACGTCATCGATCGCGTCAAGGCCTGCCTGGTCGAGGTTGCACCCGGGCTGCCGGAAGGCGTGGAGGTGGTGACCGAGTATGACCGATCGGGCCTCATCCGCCAGGCCGTCAACACGCTGAAGACGAAGCTGTGGGAAGAGATGCTGGCGGTGGCGCTCGTCGTCGTCATCTTCCTGCTGCACGTCCGTAGCGCGTTCGTAGTGCTCGTCACGGTGCCCGTCGGGATTCTGATGTCGCTCACGATCATGTACCTGCTCGGTATCAACGCGAATATCATGAGCCTGGGCGGGATCGCGATCGCGATCGGCGTGATGGTGGACGCCTCGCTGGTGATGGTCGAGAACGCGCACAAGCACGTCGAGCGCTCGCGGGAGACCCTGGGCCGGGAGCTCGACGGCAACGAGCGGTTCAAAGCCATCGTGGAGGCGGCAAGAGAGGTCGGACCAAGCCTCTTTTTCTCGCTGTTGATCGTCACTGTAAGCTTCCTGCCCGTATTCACGCTCGAGCAGGTGGAAGGCCGGCTCTTCCGCCCTCTGGCCTTCACCAAGACCTTCGCGATGGCCGCGGCCGCGATCCTCGCCGTGACGCTCGTGCCGGCACTGATGGTGACGTTCATCAGGGGACGCATCCCGAACGAGAACAGGAATCCGGTTTCGCGTTTCTTCATCCGGGCCTACCGACCCGCTATCCGCTTCACGCTGCGCCGTCCGGTTCTCGTGCTGCTCGTCAGCCTCGTCATCCCGTTGGTCACCGTCCTTCCGCTGCAACGGATGATCTTCGATCGGACGTACGTGCCCTTCCCTCAGATGGGCTCGGAGTTTATGCCGGCACTCAACGAAGGCGACCTCCTCTATATGCCTACAACCCTTCCCGGGATATCCATCCAGAAGGCGAAGGAGCTTCTCCAGCAGACGGACCGGATTATCGCGTCCTTCCCGGAGGTCCAGAGTGTTTTCGGCAAGGTCGGCCGCGCCGAGACAGCAACGGACCCGGCGCCGCTTTCGATGATCGAGACTACCATCATCCTGAAGCCGCGTGACCAGTGGCGGCCGGGCCTGACGACCGCCTCTCTCATCTCCGAGCTGGACGAGGCGATCCAGATTCCGGGACTCACGAACGCATGGACGATGCCGATCAGGGCGCGGACCGATATGCTCGCGACCGGAATACGAACGCCGGTGGGAATCAAGGTGGCCGGCCCGGACCTCTCGACACTGGAGAGCATCGGCTCACAGATCGAGACGGCCATGCGGTCGGTCGGCGGAACCCGCTCCGTATTTGCCGAACGCGTCACCGGGGGCTCGTTCGTCGATATCGACGTGAACCGGACGGAGGCCGCACGATTCGGCCTCACCACGTCTGACGTCCTGGACGTGGTCGCCTCCGCCGTCGGCGGGAAGAACGTCACGCGCACGGTCGAGGGCCTGGAGCGATATCCGGTCAACGTGAGATACCCGGAGGCCTACCGCGACAACATCGCCGCTCTGCGCCAGGTCCTCGTGGCGACTCCTGCCGGTCAACAGCTGCCCCTCGGCCAGCTGGCGGAAGTCAACCTGACCACCGGCCCGCCGATGATCAAGAGCGAGAACGCACGACCCAACGCATGGGTCTTTGTCGACCTCAACGACGGAGTCGACATAGGCTCCTACGTGCAGGCCGCGAAACAGGCGGTCAACGAAGCGGTGGATCTCCCGGCGGGCTACTCCCTGACCTGGAGCGGCCAGTTTGAATACATGGAGCGTACGACAGATCGACTCAAGGTGCTCGTCCCCCTGACCCTGGCCGTGATCTTCCTGCTGCTGTTCCTCCATCTCAAGAACGCGCTCGATGCCCTGCTGCTGATGATCCCGCTCCCCTTCGCTGCGATGGGGGCGGTCTGGCTGCTCGTGATCCTGGACTACAACATGAGCGTGGCTGTCGGTGTCGGCATCATCGCCGTCGCGGGCCTGGCCGCCGAGACGGCCCTCGTCATGCACGTCTACCTGCAAGAGGCGGTTCAGAGGTACCGGCGCGGCGGGCGTCTCGTCGACCGCGCCAGCCTCAGCAGCGCCCTCGAGGAGGGGGCGGTGGACCGCGTACGACCCAAGCTCATGACCGTGTTCACTACCATCATCGGGCTGCTCCCGATCATGTTCGGTACCGCGATCGGCACGGAGGTGATGAAACGCATCGCCGCACCTATGGTGGGAGGTTTGGTCACATCGACCATCAACACGCTGATCATGATACCGGCTCTGTACGTCATCGTGTACAGCATCCGCTATCGGAAGGAGATGGCCGGACTGACCACGGAGGAGGCTCGGCCGGCAGCGGCCTCGGAGCTTACCTGAAACGAAACGCAACAGCCGATCAGGACCCGGCACCCGACCACACTCGTTAGATTATGTTGTCCTCGAATCCCGAGCCCTCGGGCGCCGGGCAAGCATCTCACTGCACGCTATGGCACAATACTACTTTTCGAAAACGATCAAGGTCGGCATGGAAAAGGCTCGCGAGCGAGTCGTCGAGGTGCTGGCAAAGAAAGGATTCGGCGTGCTGACCGAGATAGACGTCGCCGCCACGTTCAAGAAGAAGCTCGACGTCGACTTTCGTCCGTACCTCATTCTCGGTGCCTGCAATCCACACTATGCACACAAAGCACTTCAGGCTGAAGGCAAGATCGGCACCATGCTGCCGTGCAATGTGATCCTGCAGGACGCGGGGAACGGTCACACCGAGGTGGCCGCCGTGGATCCGATAGCGTCCATGCAGGCCGTCAAGAACGAGTCGCTGGCCACCGTCGCGATTCAGGTCCAGGCCCTGCTCCGGGAGTGCATCGAGGAGCTTTAGCCTTGCTCCATGCGACAAGGCCCTAGTTCACCGAGCCGTTCGGCCGGATTCGGATCGCCTGTCCTCCCCCCGGAACGAGCCGCACCTCGAGCACCGTGTCCCGGGTCACCGGCCGCTCTGTGATCGTGATCTCCAGCGGCCGAGTATCCCAGTCCGCGCTGAACGCGTCCGCGTAGATCTCGGCGACGTACGCGACACCCTCCTCGAGGAACGACAGCGGCACATCGAACTGTCGGGCGAACTCATCCGTCACGCTGCCAACGTACCAGTCGCCACTGCCGCGATCCTTGCGTGCGACCGTCACGTAGTCACCGATCTTGCCGTTCAGCACAACGGTTTCCTCCCAGTCCGTCGGGACGTCGACGATGAACTTGAAGGCGGGGTGCCCCTCGTAATTCTCGACCAGATCCGCGGCCATGTGGAGCGGGCTGTAGATCACGACGTAGTTGGCGAGAGCTTTCGCCAGTGTAGTGTTGACGCGTGAGACCAGGGGGTCGCGCGTCGAGGATTCGAGCGTCAGGTCGAACACGCCCGGCGTAAAGTCGAACGGTCCCGAAAGGCCGCGCGTAAACGGAAGGATGGTCTCGTGCTCCGGCGGGTTGCCCCCTTCTGTGGCCCAGGCGTTGTATTCCATTCCCCGGGCACCCTCGCGCGTCATCATGTTGGGCCAGGTGCGCCGAATACCCGTGTCCTTGATCGGCTCGTGCACGTTGACCATGATCCTGTGGCGTGCGGCCGACTCGACGACGCGGCGGAAGTGCCGCACCATGTACTGTCCGTGGTGCAGCTCGTGCCGGTGGACGTTGTTGTCGACGTAGCCTGTCTTCACCGCCTTCACGCCCAGACGGGAATACAGCTCAAAGGCATCCTCGAGCTGGCGCTCGTAGTTGTCGATCCCGAACGCGGTCTCGTGATGGCCGATGATGGCCACGTTGCGACGCGCTGCGTATTCCGCCAGCCCCTCGAGGTCGAAGTCGGGATACGGGCGCGTGAAGCTGAATTCCTCTCCGTTTCGCGTCCAGTCACCGTCCCAGCCGATGTTCCATCCTTCAACGAGGACGCCGTCGAAACCGTGTTTCGAGGCAAAGTCGATGTACCGCTTCGTGTTCTCGGTCGTGGCACCGTGCCGAGGACCCGATTCCCAGGTCCAGTTGTCGAGATGCATGCCCCACCAGATGCCGACATACTTGCCGGGGCGGATCCAGGACGTATCCAGGATGCGGCTCGGCTCGTTCAGGTTCAGTATCAGGTACGACGTGACGAGGCCTCCGGGTGAAGTCGCAAGCTGGATGGTTCTCCACGGCGAGACGAACGGTGCGGTGGCTTTCACCTTCGTTCCGTCCGACCACGGCACCAGGTCCGCCTCGAGCTTCCCCGGACCGGTCGACTGCAGCGTCATGGACGCATAGTCCGTTAGCGCGGCCTCGTGGATACTGACGTAGAGGTCGTCGTCCGCCTCGATCGTGACGGGCGTGTGGACCGATCCCACATCCGAGATCGGCGATCGCCTGTAAAGGTACTCGTAGCGGTGGACGCGGTAGGCGGGAATCCACCAGGCATCGTGGTCCGCGTCCAGGGCAAACTCCGTCAACTCATCCATGATTACGAAATCGCCCAGCCCGTCCTGCTCCGGCCACTCGTAGCGAAACCCGACCCCGTCATCGTAGACGCGGAAGACGATGCGCATCGTGAGGAAGGGTTCGGCGGCCGTCACCAAGTCGACAGCGAGCTCGTTGAAGTGGTTCCGGATGTCGCGGACTTCACCCCACGGCTGGCGCCACGTTTCGTCGACCGTGCGGCGCCCGACGTCTCTGATCTCGAGTCCGTCCTCGAATCCACGAGGGCCCTGCAGGCGCACGCCCAGCCGCGACGGCTCGATGACCTCTTCATCGCCGAAGACGACGTTGTAGAACGCGCGGCCTCCTGAGACCAGAAAGACGACGACGACCTCCTCGTCAGGCGAGCTCACCATGACGTGGTCGATCTGCTGGGCGATAGTGGGACTCGCCACCCAGGCCATCGAAACAAGAAACAGAACGGAGCCATGGGCGGCGAGCGAGGATGCTTTCATGACGAAGGGGCTCAGGTTCGTGATAAGGCAAAAGCTCCGGGGCAAATTAACGAAAGCGCTGTGAATCGACCGTCCGCAGGCGACTGCCATAGTGTCACGGCAGCCCTGTTGGTACGCTTTTCGTTCTAGAGCAGCCTCAGTGCACTGAGCACAGATTCTGCCAATACGACGGGCAGAGCGCACGAACGAACTGTTGTGATATGAATCTCCAGAAGTTTACGGTAAAGGCGCAGGAAACGGTCCAGCGCGCGACCGAGATCGCTGCGTCGTTGAACCACCAGGGACTCGAGTCGGCGCACCTGATGCGGGCCTTCCTCGACGACGAGGACGGGGTGGTGCTGTCGCTGTTTCACCACATCGGGGCGAGCCGCGATCTGATTTCGACGCGCACCGACCAGGCCCTCGAAAAGCTGCCGGTGGTGAGCGGCTCGAGCGTATCCGGCCAGTACCTCGGCAAAGAGACGAAGAAGATCTTCGATCGGGCCCTGGCGGAGGCCCAGGTTCTGAAGGACGAGTTCGTCGCGGTCGAGCACCTGCTGATCGCGATGGCCGAGGCGAAGGATGACGTGGGTGAGGTGCTTCGGTCAGAAGGCGTGACGAAAGAGAGCGTGCTCAACGTGCTGAAGGAGGTGCGCGGAGGACAGCGTGTGACCGACCAGCACGCCGAGGGGCGCTACAATGCGCTTCAGCGATACACGCGGGACCTGAACGCGCTCGCGCGCTCGGGCAAAATCGATCCCGTCATTGGTCGCGACGAAGAGATCCGCCGCGTGCTCCAGATCCTTTCGCGCCGGACGAAGAACAACCCGGTACTGGTCGGCGAGCCGGGCGTCGGCAAGACGGCCATCGCGGAGGGAATAGCGATCCGGATCGTTCAGGGCGACGTGCCGGACGGTCTCAGGAACAAGCGCATCGTCGCGCTCGACATGGGCGCCATGATCGCCGGCGCAAAATACCGCGGCGAGTTCGAGGACAGGCTCAAGGCGGTCGTCAAGGAGATCACGGAGGCCGAGGGAGAGATCATCGTCTTCATCGACGAGCTCCACACGATCGTCGGCGCAGGCGCGGCCGAAGGGGCAATGGACGCCGCGAACATCCTGAAGCCGACGCTGGCGCGCGGCGAGCTGAAGGCCATCGGCGCGACAACACTCGACGAGTACCGCAAGCACTTCGAGAAGGACAAGGCGCTCGCCCGTCGATTCCAGATGGTTCTTGTCGAAGAGCCGGGCGTCGAGGACACGATCTCGATCCTGCGTGGGATTCGAGAGAAGTACGAGGTGCACCACGGCGTCCGCATTACCGACGCGGCGATCGTTTCGGCCG
>JBFGEP010000059.1:0-9271 GCA_041580055.1 Rhodothermales bacterium
CCAGGCCCGGCGGGTCGCGCTTGAGTTCGCGGACCTCATGCGCGACGGGGACCAGGTTGCGGTGCTGCGGCCGGGCGATCGGCGACCGTCCGAACCTCGGTGGCACAGGACGCGCCCGGCACTCGCGGACGAGATCGATAGCATTGAACCGTCCACCGCGTTCTCAGATCTTGCCGAGGCCGTGGCCAAAGCGGGAGACTGGTTGCTGTCCACGACGTTCGTGAACCGCGAGATCTTTGTTCTGTCGGACCTTCAGGCGACCGCGATCGGTGATTCGCTGACTCGCGACTTTCCGACCGAGATCCCCGTTCGGCTCGTCAGGCTCGGGACGCAATCGATCCCCAACACCGCGGTGACCGATGTCCGGCTGATGAGCCAGATCATCGAGGTCGGCAGACCGGTGCAGGTCGATGCTACTCTTGCGAGTTATGGCTCGGAGGGCCCGACGTCCATCCTCGCAAGCGTCTTTCTCGACGGCGAACGGTCGGCGCAGGCCGAGGTCGTAGTCGACGCCAATTCTACCGTGAACGTGGAGCTCGTTGTCACTCCGCGGAGGACGGGCTGGCTCGACGGGACGGTCGAGCTGGAAGATGACAATCTCGCGGACGACAACCGGAGGTACTTCGCACTGGCAGCCCCCGAGGCTCGGCGGGTGCTGCTCGCGTCCGGATCCGGCTTCGACGCGACATACCTCAATCTCGCGCTCGCGTCGGACGTGACGCCGGGGCGCGCCCGCTACGACGTCGAAGCCGCTTCACAGTCCGCACTTTCATCTCGAAGACTCGCAGACTACGACGCGGTCATCCTGGCCGGCGTGGCGAGCCTGTCCTCCGGCCAGATCAGCTCGCTCGCGACCTACGTCTCGACCGGTGGTGGCGTGCTAATGTATCCACCGACATCGGCGGACGCTTCGTCAATCAACGCCGTGCTGAGCCGCCTCGGCGGCGGATCCATCGAAGGTTTCGTGGGACCGACTGCGGACCCCGTCGTCGCCGCAGATGCGGACACAGAACACCCGCTGTTTGAGGGGGTGTTCGATACAGGGGAGTCCGGTTCCGGCCCGAATCTGGAGAAATTCGATGTATACCGTTTTGCGGCGTACCGCTCCGCGAACGCGGCTGAGAACACCCTTGTCCGATTGTCGACGGGGCACCCGTTCCTTCAGGAGATACCCTCCGGAAGAGGCAAGGTGCTTCTCATGGCTTCTGTTCCGACACCGTCATGGACGGAGCTGCCCCTTCGAGGTCTCTTCGTTCCCCTGCTGCACAGGGCGATCAGTTACGTCTCGGCCAGCGAGTCGCCCGGAGGAGAACGGCTGACGATCGGAGATCGACTGGATATGCAGCTGGCCGGATTTTCCGAATCGGACGTGATAGAAATCCTCGGCGGCGAGGAGCAGCTCGTGCCGGCGCAGCGGCCGGCTTTCGGCGGAATGGTTGTGACCGTCGGTGACGGGATCTCGCGCCCGGGTGTCTATGCCGTAAAAGTCGGCGATCGTGTCGTGGGCAAGTTGTCGGCAAACCTGGACGCACGCGAATCCGACGTGAGAACGCTGGACACCGACTCGGCCGTGGAGCAGCTGCGTGCCACGACGGATGTTGACCTGCGGGCGATGGCCGTGGCCGGAGAGGTCGGTTTCGCGGCAGCTATCTCGACGATGCGCACGGGAATCGAGCTGTGGAACGTCTTTCTGGGGGTCGCGTTGGTAATTTTGCTGGCAGAAATGCTGGTCGCGAGGCTGTGGAGACCTGAGTCCGCAGCCACCTAGATTGGGCTCCGGATCCGCCGGTCGAGATGCCTACCGAAACGGAGATGCTGACGCTACTTCAAACTGGTCTGCTGGTCGTTTTTCTCGCCGTCACGGGGCTTTTCCTCGCTCTGACCATTGCCAACCGCAGGCGGCTGAAGCACGTGCTCCTCGCCGTGCCCGTCGGTCGGCTGTTTGGCGTTCCGGCACGGCCCGCCGCATTTGCTCTGATAATCCTGGCCATTCTTGCGGCCGGCCTTCTCGCGGGCGCTTCCGTGTCTCCGCTCCTGATGCTCGGATACCTTGCTGGAGCGGTCGTCTGGGGCGTCGCCACGCACATGAGTTCGTCCGTCTACGTCTTCCAGACAGGCATCGTGAGAAGCCTGATCGACGTCGAGTCATACATCCCGTGGACCATCGTCGACGACTACTTCTTCAGGGAGCGCGGACGGCGTGTCGAGTTCGTATTCCTGCACAGGGATGTGGGTGGACGCAAGGGCCGTTACGAAGTGCACGTGCCGCGGAAATACGCGGTTGAGTTCTCGGAGATCGTTGAGGACATACTCGAGACTCGCTTCACCCTCCGCCTGCAGCGAAGCCGTATTCTGCGAGAGCTCAAAGGACTGTAGGCGCGGCGGTCTGCAACCCCCTGCTCCGAGACCGGTTGAAGCCGTCCGGTCTACTGGCTACACGGTGCCCCTTGGAAGATTCCGCACTACAACCACGAGAGAAGGCGATCCTGGTCGGCGTTGCCCAGCCCGGCGCGGGTTCCTGGGAAATCGGCGATTCCCTCGACGAGCTCGAGCTGCTTGCCGATACGGCCGGGGCGATCGTGACGGACCGGGTGGTGCAGAGCCTCGACCGGATCAATCCCGCCACATACGTCGGCAAGGGGAAGGTCCAGGAGATCAAAGGACTCGTCAAGATGCGGGGAGCCGATCTCGTCATCTTCGATGACGATCTCGCGCCGGTCCAGATCCGCAACCTGGAACGAGAATTCGCCTGCAAACTCGTCGACCGCTCCGGTCTGATCTTGGACATCTTCGCCGGCCGGGCGAAGACCGCGACCGCCAAAACGCAGGTCGAACTTGCCCAGCTCGACTACCTCAGAACACGCCTCACGCGGGCCTGGACCCACCTTTCCCGCCAGAAGGGTGGCATCGGCACGAAGGGCCCGGGTGAAACACAGATCGAAACCGACCGCCGGCTGATCGGCCACCGGATCGCCGTTCTCACCGATCGCCTGGAGAAGATCGACCGGCAGCGAAAGACCCAGCGCAAAGGGCGCTCACAGTATACTCGCGTCTCACTCGTGGGCTACACGAACGCCGGCAAGTCGACACTCATGAACGCGTTGTCCTCGGCCAGCGTGTTGGCGGAGGACCGCCTGTTCGCAACGCTTGACGCCACCACGCGCGTAGCCCAGCTGGCGCCCGGCAAAGAGGTTCTGCTGTCAGACACCGTTGGGTTCATCCGAAAGCTTCCCCACAAGCTCATCGAGAGCTTCAAGAGCACGCTGGACGAGGTGCGGGAGTCGGACGTACTGCTCCACGTCGTGGACGTCACGCACCCCGGCTTTCGAGACCACATCAGAACGGTGAACCTCACTCTGAAGGAGCTTGGATCGCTCGAAAAACCGACGGTCATGGTGTTCAACAAGATCGACGGGCTGGACGAGAAGGCGATCATCCCGGCATTGACGAGTGAGTATCGCTATTCGGCGGCCGTGTCCGGTCTTCGGGGCATCGGCCTGAACGAGCTCAAAGCGGAGATACTCGAAGTCACGGAAAGCGACTTTGTCGAGAGGGTCGTATTCATCCCGGTGGAGGACTCGAGGACGGTGGCTCGTATTCATCGGGTGGCGGAGGTCATCGATGAACAGTATCTGGTGCGAGAAAGCGAAGTCGGTGGGGAAGAACAGGCCGTCGTGCGAATCCGCTTCCGGATTTCGCCCACCCGGCACTCGGCTCTGAAGCAGACGCTGGACAAGTATGCGATTTCTGCCTAGTCGGAACCTCCGCCACCACGGCAGGTTTTCGATCGTTCAGAATCGCGGACGCGCCCGCCTCACGACATTCGGGCACGACAGTTGCACCGAAGTAATGTAGAGGCGGATCCTGCATGACGGGCGATCGCCTCCAGGTCGCAAAACGGACCGAAAAAAGTCACGGACATGACGATCGGCCAACTCATGAGCAAGTCGGTGCCGCCGCTTCGTGATGCGGACACCGTGGAGTTTGCACTGTCGCTCATGATGGAGCTGCGAGTGCGCCATCTTCCCGTCATCGACGGGACCGGAAAGCTCGTCGGCATTGTCTCCGAGGATCGGCTTCTTGATGCGGATAGCCCCGATGTCGTTGTGGAACAACTCGTTGAGGGTGATCCGGTCTCGGCGACGGTGGATGAGCATGTGTTTGACGCGACGCGGATCATGGTCAAGCACGACCTGACTACGCTTCCGATCCTGGATCGTGAGGGCGGGTTGGCGGGCATCGTCAAGCGCCACGAAATCCTCGACAAGTTTGCGCGCATGCTGTCGGCCCATGAGGCAGGCGCCATTCTTGCCCTCGAAGTCCACCCGTCAGACTTCTCTCTCTCGCAGCTCGTCTACTCGATTGAGCAGACGGACGTAAAGATTCTCTCGGTCGCAACCGAGTCGGCTCCGGAAGAGGGGGGGATGATAGCCGTCACCGTCAAGCTCAACTCGGCGGACACCTCGCGTATCCGACACGTCCTCGAGCACCAGGGCTATCGCGTGGTAGCCTCATTCAGCGACGAGTACGACGAGGAGGAGTTTCGAAACCGCGTGCAGGAGTTCATGCGGTACCTGGAGGTCTGACGGTCCGCGTCGGGCTCGTTCCTCGCCATGCGCATCAACGCCGTACTTGACTCGTTGTCACTCGCTGCGACGCTTCGTGTAGCCGCGCGATGCGCTCGATCCGCCCGCGCGCGAAAAGCGGGCATTGACCCGTCCAGTCAGGAGAGCAGCGTGGTCGCCACGGCCCGGCTTCTCAAGCTGAGAGACTCTCTCTCGGACGCTGCGAGGCTGCTGCGGATGTACCGGCTCTTCGACGACGAGATGGGGCTCGACGGGGCCGATGCCATCCGTCGGTTTGAGGTCCTGATGTTGCTGCGGGAGGTTGCCGACGTTCTCCGCGTGGTGCACCAGAGCCTGCTCAGTCTTTTCCCCGCGGTGGACGCCGATCTTGTGGAGACCACGCGCCTGTTGGGCCATCGATGGTCCGAGAATGCCGAGACCGGTGCAGCGGACCTCGCCGACACGGCAGGCCTTGAAGAATACGGAGAGTCGCTGAGTCTGGAACTGGCCAGAATGGCCAGCCGGCCACGTTGACGCCCGCGCGCTGAAACCGCCGAAAACGGCCCCGTCCGGGCCGCTTGTTGGGTCAGAATTTCGTATCTTGAGTCCGCCGAGATCCCGGGTCGTTTCCCGTCGACCAAGCTCCCACTAAAGGCACCACCCTGCAGGCTTGTAATGGCAAAAAACCCTTCTTCGAAGACCACCTACGGCGCTTCCAATATTCAAGTTCTCGAAGGACTGGAGGCGGTCCGGAAGCGACCCGCGATGTACATCGGGGATGTCAGCTTTCGGGGGCTGCACCACCTCGTCTACGAAGTGGTCGACAACTCGATCGACGAGGCGCTCGCCGGCTACTGCGACCGGATCGCCGTGACACTTAATGAGGACGGGTCGGTTACCGTGACCGACAACGGCCGGGGCATACCGGTCGAGACCCACGCGCGGGAGGGACGGTCCGCCCTGGAGGTCGTCATGACGACTCTGCACGCCGGCGGCAAGTTCGACAAGGACACGTACAAGGTGTCCGGGGGACTCCACGGCGTGGGCGTCTCGTGCGTCAACGCCCTTTCGGAGCGGCTCGTGGCTACCGTCAGCCGCGACGATCACGTGTGGGAGCAGGAATACAGGCAGGGCAAGGCCGTGCGGCCCGTGGCGCAGGTCCGGCCGCTGGAACCCGGCGAGGACACGGGGACGACCGTCCGGTTCTGGCCGGACGCGTCCATCTTCCAGATCACGGAGTTTCGCTTCGACACGCTCGCCGAGCGACTCCGCGAGCTCGCCTACCTCAACAAGAACGTCTAT
Source organism: Rhodothermales bacterium (assembly GCA_041580055.1). Lineage (GTDB taxonomy): Bacteria > Bacteroidota > Rhodothermia > Rhodothermales > JABDKH01 > JABDKH01. The sequence goes on from JBFGEP010000059.1 coordinate 5,868, forward strand.
ATCTCCGTCGAGGACGCGCGGGACGCCGACGAACCGATGAGCGAGGAGTATCACTTTGAGGGCGGAATCATCGAGTTCGTCGAATATCTCGACGAAGCCCGCACGCCCATCCATGACGAGATCATCTTCATCGAGGACGACTCCGGTGAAGTACCCATCGAGGTTGCGATGCGGTACAACCAGGTCTATTCGGAAAACGTCCTTTCGTTCGTCAACAACATTAACACGCACGAGGGCGGCACGCACGTTTCCGGGTTCCGCCGGGCACTGACGCGTACGCTGAAGAACGCCGCCGACAGGAATAACCTCCTCAGGAACGTGAAGGTGGACCTGTCCGGCGACGACTTCAGGGAAGGCATCACGGCGGTCATCTCCGTCAAAGTGGCCGAGCCGCAGTTCGAGGGACAGACAAAGTCGAAACTGGGCAACTCGGAGGTTCAGGGAGCCGTCGAGACCGTCGTGTCAAAGAAGCTCTCTCAGTGGCTTGAGGATCATCCGCGCGAGTCGAAGCAGATCATCGACAAGGTGATTCTGGCGGCCGAGGCCCGCTCGGCCGCCCGGAAAGCCCGCGAGCTCGTGCAGCGAAAAAACGCGTTCACCGCCGGCGGGCTGCCGGGCAAGTTGGCGGACTGCTCATCGAAAGATCCCGGAGAGTGCGAGCTCTATCTGGTCGAGGGCGACTCCGCAGGAGGCTCCGCCAAGCAGGCCCGTGACCGCCACTTCCAGGCCATCCTCCCGCTTCGCGGCAAGATCCTGAATGTCGAGAAAGCACGCCTTGACAAGATCCTCTCCAACGAGGAGATCAAGAACATCATCACGGCTCTCGGAACGCACGGCCTCGCGACGCTCCAGGATGGCTTCAACATCGACGGCCTCCGCTATCACAAGATCATTCTCATGACGGATGCCGACATCGACGGTGCCCACATCCGAACCCTCCTCCTGACCTTCTTCTATCGTCAGCTCCGGCCGCTGGTCGAGCGCGGCAACGTGTACATCGCACTGCCACCCCTGTACCGAGTCGCACGGGGGAAAGACGAGAGATACGCCTGGACGGACGAACAGCTAGAGGAGATCTCGAAGGAAATGAGCGGCGACGGGAAGTCGAAAGTCTCCGTTCAGCGGTACAAAGGTCTCGGCGAGATGAATCCGGAGCAGCTCTGGGAGACAACGATGGACCCGGACTCGAGGCGCCTGCACATCGTCACGGTCGATGACGCAGCGGCGGCCGACCGCGTGTTCAGCACGCTGATGGGCGATTCTGTCGAGCCGCGCCGTAAGTTTATCGAGCGAAACGCCAAGTACGCGACCCTCGACGTCTGATCGAACGCCCACCGAGTGACCGCTGACCAGACACATAACACGGCTCCGGATCTCTCGGTTGTGGTACCCGTTTTCGACGAGCGCGAATCGCTTGGTGAGCTCGCATCGGAGATCACGGATGCGCTCACGGCGGCGAATCTGACGTTCGAAGTCCTGTTTGTCGACGACGGTTCGAACGACGGCTCGTGGCAGGCGATCGAGGAGCTTTCCGAAAAAGACCCCCGCTTCATCGGCCTCAGGTTCAGACGCAACTTCGGGAAGTCGGCGGCGCTTTCGGTCGGTTTCGAACACGCGCGCGGCGTTTACATTGCCACGCTGGACGCCGATCTGCAGGACGACCCGGCGGAGCTTCCCGGGATGGTCGCCACGCTTCAGTCCGGCTACGACCTGGTGAGCGGATGGAAGAAGCGCCGGCGCGATCCGCTGAGCAAGAAGATCCCCAGCCGCTTCTTCAACTTCGTTACCCGACGCATTTCGGGCATCCCGCTGCACGACTTCAATTGCGGGCTGAAGGCCTACCGCGCCGAAGTCGCGAAGTCGGTCCGCGTCTACGGCGAGCTCCATCGGTACATTCCTCTGCTGGCCAGTTGGGAAGGCTACACGCAGATCGCAGAACAGGAGGTCCGCCACCGTGAGCGCAAGTACGGCGCCACGAAGTTCGGTCTCGAGCGGTTTGTCCGCGGTTTCCTCGACCTGCTGACCGTGCTGTTCATAACGCGGTTTGCGCGCAGGCCGATGCACTTTTTCGGAACGCTGGGCACGCTCGCGTTCGTCGGCGGCTTCTTGATTAGCCTGTATCTGACCTACGAGAAGCTCGTGCTGGGCCTCTACCTTGGCGATCGGCCGCTGCTGCTGCTCGGAGCACTGCTCATCTTGCTCGGCGCGCAGCTGTTTCTTACGGGGCTGCTCGGTGAGATGATCATCAAGCAACGGATGGAGGACGCGAGCACGTACGACGTTGTGCAGGTGGCCGGCCGGGTGCCTCGACGAATGCCCCGGTCCGAGACGACCGCCTACGTGAGCGGATGAACGACAAATCGGACCTCGACATCGCGCTGGTCGGCCCGGCATTCCCGTACCGAGGCGGCATCGCTCACTTCATCGAAAGACTGCAAGACGGGTTCTCCGCCCGGGGCTTCCGATCGAGGATCTTCACCTTTACGAGGCAATATCCGGAACTGCTGTTCCCGGGCAAGTCGCAGCTCACGTCGGGTGAGCCTCCCGAACCGCCGCCGACCCGCTGCCTTGACACGCTCAATCCGGTGACGTGGCTCAGCACGGCGCGAGCGATTGCCAGGAGCGCCCCGGGAGTCGTTGTTCTCAAATACTGGATGCCGTTCTTCGCCCCGGCCTTCGGGACCGTAGCCCGAAGGGTTCGGAAACGCGGCAGCCGCGTCGTCGTCGTGGTCGACAACGTTTTGCCTCACGAAAGAAGACCTGGCGACGTCGCGCTCACAAAGTACTTTCTCAAGGCGGTGGACGGGTTCGTCGTGATGTCGTCGAAGGTCCGTGAGGACCTCGAAATGCTCGTTAGCCCGGCTGAAGTGCGCCTGGTCGAGCACCCCACGTATGACAACTTCGGTGTGGGTGTCCCTCGGCAGGAGGCACGCATGCAGCTCGGGATTCCGGTGGACGCGCACGTCCTCCTGTTTTTCGGCTTCGTGCGCAAATACAAAGGCCTGGAGACACTGCTTTCGGCAATGCCGACGCTCACCGAAGCGGATCCGAAAATCCACCTTGTCGTGGCGGGAGAATTCTACGACGACGAGCGAGAGTACCGCGGGCAGATCGCAAAACTCGGGATCTCTTCGAAGCTGACGCTGATGTCCGAGTACATTGCGGATGAGGATGTGGCAACGGTCTTCTCGGCCGCGGACGTCGTGGTGCAGCCCTACCTTTCAGCCACGCAGAGCGGTGTGGCTCAGATCGCCTTCAACTTTGACAGGCCGGTCATAACGACAGATGTGGGCGGACTCGCTGAAACGGTCACGCACGGCACCACGGGTCTCGTGGTCGCCCCGGGCTCGCCGGGGGCTCTCGCGGAAGCAGTCCGGTCGTTTTTTGACGAGGACCTGGGAAAA
>JBFGEP010000060.1:0-9217 GCA_041580055.1 Rhodothermales bacterium
GAATGGACGACGGAGGGTACGCCGTCTCGGATTTCAGGAAGGTGAACCGAAAGCTCGGAACCACCCGCCAGCTGCGAAACCTCGCACACGATCTGCACGACGAGGGCATCAGCCTCGTGCTGGATCTGGTTATGAACCACACAGCGCGAGAGCACAAGTGGGCCCGCAAAGCGGTCGCCGGAAGCAGGAAGCATCAGGGTTTCTACTTCATGTTCGACGAACGAGAGGTGCCCGATACGTACGAGGAGAGCCTGCCGCAGGTGTTCCCAGACTTCGCCCCCGGCAACTTCACGTGGGACGACGAGGCCGGCAAGTGGGTGTGGACGACCTTCTACGACTTCCAGTGGGATCTGAACTTCGCCAACCCCGCCGTCTTCGAGGCGATGTGGAAAGAGATGGTCTTCCTGGCGAACGTAGGCGCCGACGTAATTCGGCTCGACGCCGTGCCGTTCATCTGGAAACGCATGGGGACGGCCTGTCAGAACCAGCCGGAGACGGTCCTGCTCCTGGCTGCTTACCGGGCACTCATGCGCATGTTTGCGCCTGCGGTGGCGTTCAAGGCGGAGGCCATCGTGTCGCCGGAAGAAATCGTACGGTACCTCGGCGTAGGCGGCCGCGAGGGCAAGGTGTGCGACATCGCGTACAACGCCACGCTGATGAACCACATGTGGCACTCGCTCGCGTGCGAGAACGTCCACCTGCTGAGAAACACACTGACGCACCTCCCGTCGATTCCTGACGAGACCAACTGGGTCAACTACGTCCGGTGCCACGACGACATCGGCTGGGGCATCTCTGATGAAAACGCCGCCGCCGTAGGCCAGCAAGGGCGGGACACCCGGAAATTCTGCTCGGAGTTCTTCGCCGGAGCACTCCCGGGCAGCTACTCCGAGGGATATCGTTTCCAGGTCGATCCTCTGTCGGGCGAGGCACGCACCTCCGGTACTTCGGCAGCCCTCACCGGCCTGCAGAAAGGTATCGTCGAGACGGATGCAGGGCAGATCGACGCCGCTGTCCGGCGCACCCTTCTCCTCAACGGCATCACGTTCTTCATGCGCGGTTTTCCCGTCATATACAGTGGAGACGAGATCGGCCAACTCAACGACTATGCATACCTCGACGACCCGCTGAAAAAGTCCGACAACCGCTGGGTCCACCGGCCACCGATGAACTGGCGCAGAGCAAAGAACCGCGACGTGACGGGGACCGTCGAGGCGAGGCTGTTTCAGGGAGTGAAGCGACTGGTTACTGCGCGCCGCGGCCTGCCCGTGCTGGACGGACGATCCGAGCAGGAGATCGTCAGCGTCGCCAGCGACAGCGTATTCGTGGTCCGGCGCAGCAACGGGAACGATGAGGCGATGATGCTGGCAAATTTCTCGCGGCAGCGCCAGGAAGTAGGGCTGAGCGAGCTGCCTGCGACCTGGCTGAGCGGCAGGTACCACGATCACCTCGCCGGTGAAACCGTCGATTATTCGCACGGAGACCACATCGTCCTGATGCCCTACGAATGCCTCTGGCTCGGGCACCCGCAGAGCGGGCCGAGCGATCGAACCGTGGAGGTGGATCTGCGGCTGACCGTGGAGACCCAGCCCGGCGAGATGGTGTATCTGAGCGGAAGCATCCCGCAGCTCGGCGAATGGAATCCGGACCGGGCGTTCGGTCCCCTTGACCCGACCCACTACCCGGTATGGACGGGATCGATCCAGACGAAGCCGGGCGAGGTGTTCGAGTACGTCTGGATCAAGAAGAGTCACCGGGGAGTGGTGGCCACAGAGCAGACGCCGCGCCTGCACCGTGTGAACGGCCACACGGAATCTACGGAGCCCCACTAGTCCCACCACCCCGCGCGACCGACATGCAGATGCCTCTGGCTGCCGTCATCTTCGACATGGACGGCGTCATCATCGACTCCGAGCCCCTTCACGAGAAGGCGCAGAGCATCGTCTTCGAGCGGCACCGGCTGGAAGTGCCGCCCTCGGTGTACACCGACTTCAAGGGCCAGACCGAGGAGGACGTCTTCGACTACGTGGTCGAGGCATTTGGCGACGGCACGCTGGACGCATCAAGCCTGGTTCGTCAGAAGCACGAGGCATACGCCGGCCTCATGGACGAGATGGAGCCGATCGCCGGCGCACTCGAATTCATCGCCTTCCTGTCGGCGGCCGGGTACGCACTGGGGCTGACGACGTCCGCCATTCGGGACAACCAGCAGAGGGCGTTCGAAAAATTCGGACTGTCGCCGTTTTTTCGGACCGTGGTGACCGCGGAGGACGTAACGCGGCCGAAGCCGGACCCGCAACCGTACCGGATCACCGCGTCGAGAATGGGCGTCGAGCCCGAAAAGTGCCTCGTGATCGAGGACTCTCTTCACGGAGTAAGGTCGGCGCTCGCGGCAGGCTGTCAGGTGGCAGCTCTTACGACTTCGTTCGGGGCCGAAGCGCTTGCGACGGCGGGGGCACGGTACGTTTACGACTCCTTTGCGGACCTCAGATCGAACCTCCCGTCGTGACTGGCGAGCTACCGTCAGGATAGCTGAAAGCGGACAGGAATCGCCATAAGCGTCCGCACCGCCCGATTCCGTTGTCGTCCCGGCTCGAACTCCAGCTTCATCACGGCCTCTACGGCCGCCCGGTCCAGAGCGGCACCTGCCGAGCGTATCACCTGCGCGTCCGAGGGCGACCCGTCCACGTTAATGACCACCTGCACCACCACCATCCCTTCCATCTGGGCCTTGCGAGCGATCTCCGGGTACTCCACGAGGGACTGAAGGCGGGCGACCCCTCCGATGATCGTTGGCATCTGCTCGACGGCAACGAAAATTTCGTCGAGGTTCTCCTCCTCTTCCTCTTCGTCGTCCGGCGGAGGCGGCGGCGGTATGTCGAGGGCCTCGGCAAGATCAAGCGAGGCGTCCAGAACGAGATCCTCTTCGTCAAGGACCTCGTCGTCCGGCACCTCGACCGGAACGGGCGGGCGCGGCGGAGGCGGAGGCTTCACGATCTGTTTCGTCTGGACGATCTCCTCGAGCTCGACGATCTCCTGTTCGGCCAGCGCGATTTCGAATGGGGTGTCGGACCGGACGGGAAACCGGAAGGCGAGAATGAGTATGAGCAGGGCCACCACGTAGCCGGCCTGCAGCGTCAGGCGATAGGTCCCGGTGCGACCGGAGAACCGCCTGGACCGATGGTCAAAGCGGTGCCGCAGTGCCTCTGCCGTAAAGGACGGCCCGCTCCGAGCGCCGGGCGGATGGCGGAAAACATCCTCCCGGCCGGACAGGAATCGGCCGACGAGAAAGCTGTCTCTCATTCTCTACGCGACAAGTGAGTTCGGTGATTAGCGCGGCCTTGTCTACGGCAGAAAGGCCGTATTGATGCACGCGTCGATTGGACTTTCGGGATGTGACTCCCTCTGAAATACAGCCTTCTGTCGGATGAGTTGAAAGGGGTTTCGTCGCGTCCCCTACTCCAGCACTCTCGGATCCGTGACGAGGTCGGTGACGCCGGCCTCTTCCGGCAGCAAGCCCTTCATCCTCTCGTATTCCGCAATAACCTGCGCGCCGAGGAGGATCACGATGGCACCCACCTCCAGCGACAGCAGTCCCACGATGGTCGCAGCGAATGAACCGTAGACTACGTTGACGACCGACAGCGTCGAGAAGTACCAGATGAGTCCGCGCCGCACCAGCTCCCACAGCAGCCCGGCTACGATGCCGCCCATCAGGGCGTGCCGCAGCGAGATCTTGCCGACCGGCAGCACGAGATATATGGAGGTGAGCAGGACGATGTGGCCGATTACGCCCATTGCGTGGAGCAATGTCCCGCCGAGGTCGGTCGGCCTCCACGTCCAGCCGAGAAATGCCAGCCGCTGTCCCTCAACGGCCCCGAGGAATCCCGTCGCCGTGGTAATCAGCAGAATCCCAACGCCGACGAGCACGATGAACGCATAGGGCAGAATCGCGGAAACGAGAAAATGGCGCCTCTTGATGGCCACGCGGTGAAAGAAGATGACCGAGAGCGCGTTTTCGAGCACCGTGAAAGCAAGCGAACTGAAGAACAGCAGGAAGGCGAAGCCTATCCATCCGAAGAAAGGACGGTATTCGTAGATCTGCTCGACCTGCCGCGTTACAGTTTCCGCCAGGTCGGGGACGACGAGGTAGACGTTTTCCGAGACGATGGAGAGAATGGTCTCCTCATCGAAGACCTCGGCCAGCCCGACCAGAATGAGGGCGAACAGAGGGATGATCGACAGGAGGGTATAGAAGGCGACCGCACCCGAGAGCAGAAGCCCCTGGTTGGCCCGGAATCCTTTCAGCACGCGCGCCAGGAAGCCGAAGAATTCCCCGGCCGCCGCTCGAAACCCGGACCACCTCAAATCCATAGCCTGCGCAGTTCCGCTTCAGAAATGCCCCTTCCGCTTCCGGCCAAAGATAGTGCGCCGGAAGAGAGCCGTGCGGACGGCCACAGGACATGACTTGTCCGAGGCGAAGATCCTACACGTACTCGAGCGCGAACTGTACGACCACCGGCTCAACGAGACGGATGTAGTCCGTGTAGGGCAGTCGAATGAGCTCGGAGTGGGAGCCCGCCTCAAAGGCGATCTCCTCATCCTCGGCCAGTGACGCGTCTGCGAAAACCCTCATATCGTAGAGGTTTCCGAACGGCGGCATCGCTCCCACTTCGCAGGCCGGAAAGAGGTCCTTGAACTCATCCTCGGACGCCAGCTCGACGCGTTTGGCGCCGGTGATCTCTCGCACTCGCTCGAGGTCGACGTGAAACGATGCCGGCAGCACCGCCATCGCGATGTCATCGTCGAGCTTGAGCATCACGGTCTTCGCCATCTCTCGTCCGGGAACGTGAGCGCTGGCTGCCACCTCCTGCGCGGTGTACGCCGGTGAATGACGGATCGTGACGTACTTGATGTCGTGAGTGTCGAGAAACTCCTTTAGTCGTTTGACGGGCATGTCTCACCTCCGGATCGTGCTTTTTGCCCGAACCACGCGTGTTCTGACGGCAATCTGGTCGGAACCCACCGGTTCCAAGATACCCTGCCGCCCGAGCAGAATTGTAAGCGTAGCCGGTCGAAATGTGTAGGCCCGATCCCGTCAGAACGGCGCTCAGGGCCGCAACAAGCGCGATCGGAAACCCGTACGAACCCAATTACAGAAAACCACTCGAAAGATGCGAATAGAAGGCACGGTCAGGTACCAGGACTTCGAAGGCGGATTCTGGGGCATCGAGGCGTCCGACGGTGCCAAGTACCGGCCTGTGGATCCACTTCCGGCCTCCGTCCGGAAGGACGGCTGTAGAGTTACGGCGGAAGTAGAGCCGGCAAACGTCGTCTCCTTCGCCATGTGGGGTAGGAATGTGCGAGTAGTCTCTATACGGAAAACCTGAACGATCCATGGGATACCTCCTCTCGACTCCGCTGATCCTCACCGTGCTCGGGATGTCGCTGGTGGCCGTGGAGGCTACACGCTCGCGAAGAAACCCCCTCCTGTCCATTGCGGGACTGGTCCTGGTAGGCCTTGGCCTCGCCGTTCGGCTCCTGGGAGACGGGGCGTTCGCGATGAACGGCGCGCACACGCTTCTGGACGTCGGAGCAGGACTCCTGGCGGTCAGCGCCCTGATGCTGGCACGCAAGGGAGCCTTCGGTGTCTTCTTGATTCTGGGTCTCGGAGCCCTGGGCACCGGGGCCACGCTGTCGTACGTGTTCGCACCGTCTCAGTCAGGGGCGCAATTGGACGATGATTCGATGGAACTGCTGGTCGAGCTCGGGCCGGACGACAGCATCGACGAGATCGCCTCTCTGCTGGCCGAGTTCGGTGCAAGCGTCGAGCAGGCCTTCCCGACGATCACGATGGACATGGATGGCGATCTCGCACAGGTCTTTATCGTGCGGCTGCCGGATGGGCACGACAGATCGGCATGGAACACGCTGCGGGATCTGCTGCGGGCTGACGCGGAAAACGTTGACCACGTCGAGTCGAACCGATCCGTGTCGCTGGCGCCTCCGCCGGCGGCCGAGTTTCGCGGCCCTGTATCCCGCGGAGTCCGGGTCGCCAATGATCCGCTGGCGGACTCGCAGTGGGCGTTGGATGCGGCCAGAATCGACGGGGCCCACCGCCTGCTGTCACGAGCGGAGCCGGTGCGCAAAGCCGTCGTGGCGATCCTCGATACGGGGGTCGATGCGACACATGAGGACATCACGAACGCATTCCTCCGCAGCCCGGCCTCCAACGATGCCCACGGCCACGGTACGCACTGTGCCGGCATCGCGGGTGCCTCGACCAACAACGGCGTGGGCATGGCGTCCTTGAACTGGGAGGGCCGCTTTGTGGACGTCACCTCGTACCGGGCGCTCGGTTCGAGCGGCATCGGCACCATCGAGTCCATTGCCCAGGCTATTATCGATGCCACGACGGACGGTGCGGATGTGATATCGATGTCGCTCGGTGACTACGCCCCGACACCGCCCCGCGTGATCCGCGACGCCGTCGAGTTCGCCCTCGAGCGCGATGTCATCGTGGTTGCGGCTGCGGGAAACTCGAACCAGGACGCCGGTCACCACATGCCGGCGAACATCGAGGGAGTGATAGCCGTGGCAGCCGTAGATCCGAGTCTGCGAAAGGCTTCGTTCTCCAACACGAACGCCAGCCTGCAACGCCCCATCGCGGCGCCCGGAGTCGACATCCTGTCGCTGGTACCGGACGGGGGTTATGAGACTAAGAGCGGTACATCGATGGCGACGCCGCTTGTTGCGGGCCTCATCGGTGCCCTGAGAGCACTGGATCCATCGCTCACCGCCGAGCGCACGTTCGAGATCCTGCACGAAACGGGGCAGGAGCTGTCGGACAGCCGCCACATCGGCCGGCTCGTCGACGCGGAGAAGGCGGTTGCCGCTGTAGTCGGGCCCGCGGCTGGAGTCTAACGTCCGGGTCAGCCGGAGCGCGACGTGAGCGCGGTCCTCAAGTGTGTGGCATACGACCGCAGGTCGGTCATCGTCAGGACGATGCGGGCGGTCTCGGGCCACAGATCTCGCGTGCGCTCAATTTCCCTGCCGCCCACTACGACCTCGATGTTCTGGTCACCAAGAGACGACGCGAGCTCGGCCAGCTCATCGATCTGGTCACGGCTCAGTCGGGATTTGACGGCGAGCCACACGAGATCGGGCTGGTGAGCTTCGCATGCGTCACGCAGTGCATGCGTGGGGGTCGCGGGACCCATGTTCAGCGTCCGCCACCCGGACTCCAGCATCACGGTCGAAACCATCTGACTCGGGATGATGTGCGGATCCACGATGGGAGCGCCCCCGAGCGCCAGCGGCGCGCGATCATCCGGCACGCCGATTAGCGCCGCGAGCTGGCTGATCACCTCTACGAAGGCCGTCGTAGCGCCGTGCTCTAGATAAATTCCGCGCTGGTCTGTCTTCCATATGTCGCCGATGCGGGATAGCGCGTCCGTGATAGGACCGTCGAAGAGCGCCGCGGCGTCAGTGCCCGACAGGAAGGCGGCGGTCACGACCCGCCTGACCTGCGCAATGTTGCCGGACATCAGGAGACTGTGCAGGAACTCGCCGCTCAGGGGGGTGGATTCCAGCGGCTGGTCTACGTCCGCGAGGTCGGGGATTCCGAGAAGGTCCGGCCTGATGACCCGCATCTTCTTCGAGCGAATAAAATGCAGCGCAGCGCTTCGGGAGATCCGCCGATGGCCTCCGGCGGTCCGCGTCACGACAATGTGTCCGGCGTCGACCCACCGTTTGATCGAAGACTGGCTCACGCCCACCACGGCCGCCAGCTCCTTGGGCGAAAACGTCTGCGATTCTAAATCGTTCATAACATCCGCTCTTTAGCCTGTTGCGGGTCAGATGCTGAAATATACCATTAGGACTCCATGAGAATCAATTCAAGCTCGGCAGAAAGTTTTTTTGACTCAAGGTCTTGACACGCGAGCAACGGCGCCGTAACATTGTGACCGACTTGAACGTTCTGAACGTTTTGATATGATCTGGTGTTGTTCATCGATCCATTATTCGCAGGACGTTCAGCATTTTCGGGAAGAAGCATCGGGGCTGCTGTGATAAACCCTCACCAGGCGACCCAGCCCCGAGTCGGACGGACGTGGAGCACCCGTCCGACTGCTTCTCCCCGGGCTCCGAAACCGACACCACTAAACCAGCACACAAACCATAGAACAATGAGTAGAATAGCACGCTTCAGCACCAACCTTATTGCCGTCCTCGCGCTGGCATTCTTCAGCTTTGCCGCGACAGCCTGTGACTCCGATACCGAAGACCCGCTCGGTAGCGTCTATGACGTGGCAGTCGAGAACGGCTTCACCACTCTGGTGGCAGCCGTTGACGCCGCCGGCCTGAGCGAGACGCTTCGGACCGACGGGCCGTTCACGATCTTTGCACCCACGAACGAAGCATTCGCTGCGTTGCCTGCGGGCACGGTAGAGACGCTTCTGCAGCCGGAGAATATCGAGACGCTTACCGACATTCTGACCTACCATGTCGTGTCCGGCCGCGTGACCAGCTCGCAGGTCGTCACGCTAAGCTCAGCCACCACCCTGCAGGGCGGTACGGTGACCATCGAGGTCGCGGACGGCAACGTCTTTATCAACGGCGCTCAGGTGACCACGGTGGATGTCGAGGCGGACAACGGTATCATCCACGTGATCGATTCCGTGCTGCTTCCTGGCAGCTGATCCTCCAGATGATGTTCACGGCGGGGGTCTCTCGACCCCCGCTTTTTTTTTGACCTACATTGAGCTCCATGACTCACACACCACGGACCTACATCGTGATCGGCGCCACCGGCGGCATCGGAAGCGCGGTCAGCACGGCGCTTGCCCACGGGGGAGACAACGTCGTGGTCTGCGGCCGGACGGCTGAGACCCTGGATCGGCTGGCGAAGAGCATCGGGGGCACTCCGATCACAACAGACGCAACGGACTATGCCCGCGTCCACGAGGCGGTGACAACGGCTTCCGCCTCGGCCGGCCGCATTGACGGAATCGTTTGCTGCGTAGGATCGATACTGCTCAAGCCCGCTCATCTCACCTCGGACGACGAATGGGACCACACGATCAATGCTAACCTGCGAACCGCTTTCAACACAGTAAAGGCGGGCGCGCGGGCTATGATGAAGGAAGGAGGCTCGATCGTTCTGTGCTCCTCGGCCGTCGCCCAGACCGGAATTGCCAACCACGAGGCCATCGCC
>JBFGEP010000061.1:0-9104 GCA_041580055.1 Rhodothermales bacterium
AATCCGTTCGACCAACCGGGTGTCGAGGCATACAAGTCGGAGATGTACCGGCTTCTCGGGCGCGCCTGACGGCACTCTTTCTTTGCACATTTACGTGCCCCCACGCGTTGGCAAGTGAGTGGGCAATGTGTGCCAACAGATGTGGATAACTGGGCCCCGTGAATCGGTGTGCGCAACCCGACCCGGTTCAAACAGGGGCCCCAGACTTACTCACAGCACCGGGTGGTGTTGATAACCGGGCTCCAGCCGCTAGCTCAGCCAACAGGATTTCATGTTGATATGTGGAAAGCGTCCGCCAGCAGCCAAATGCGCTCGCCAGGGGCAACCTCGAGACGTGCATAATCTGTGGATGTACTCGGTCCCCAGTCCACACCTACATTCTGGCTCTGTTAACTACCTTCGTTGCCAACATTCCAACAGGCTCTACATACAACCACATCTTCTATATTCTTTCTCCTATTTAGGATATAGGAAGGCGGACATTCTGTCAGTTTCTCTCCTTCCATTTTCCTTTTCCCGGTAGGTCCGCTGTCGTTACCTTGATCGTCGATTTCCGGCAGGTGCTCTATGACGATGATCAAGAAAGTTCTTGTGGCGCTGGATGCGGATTCCGACTCCGCCGTAGCCACACGATATGCAACCGACATCGCGCGCACGTTCGGCGCGTCGGTAACAGGTCTCGCGGTCGTTGACCTCGGCAGCATCGAGGCCGGTGCAAAAGGCGGAGGGATCGGTAGCTTCTACTATGCAGAGAAGCTGAAAGAGAAGCTGACCAGCGAGACGCGCGCCAAGGCCCGTGAGCTTATAGAGTCCTTCGAGTCTTCGATGGAGAAGTCCGGTGTGGAACACCTGGAAGTGATCCAGGAGGGAGTTCCTTTCCAGCGCATCGTGGAGGACATGAAATACCACGACCTGCTGGTCATCGGTCGCAATCCTCACTTCTTCTACGGCCACCCCAAAGAAGAAACCCGCGACACACTTGCCCGCGTCGTCAAAAACACGGTGTCGCCCACGTTTGTGGTTGGCGATTCCTACACGACGATTCGCCGGGTCGTCGTCGCGTACGATGGAAGTGCCGCCTCGGCGCGGAGTGTACGCGACTTTGTCTACATGATGCCGTTCGGAAGCGATATCAACATGCACGTGGTGAACGTCTACACGAAGGACGCCACGGAGTCAGAGCTCATGCTCTCACTGATCCAGCAATTCCTGACGGCTCATGACGTAGACGCCTCGACCACCAGCCTGAAGAGCAACAACTTCAAGCAAGCGATCCTTGACTACGCGGCGGACGTCGACGGGGACCTCCTGGTGGCCGGTGCCCACTCGGTCAAGGGTATCAGGAAGATCGCATTCGGCTCGATCACCGAGAAGCTCCTGAAGGAGTGCCCTCTCCCGATGTTTCTGAATCAGTGAGGCGCCTTCGCCGCCATTGCCGGCGCCGAACCGTCCTCCCATCCGATCGGAAGATGATGGCTCCCTGGTCAGCTGTCGTCATGGGGCGCCACCCTGCCCTGGACCAGCGCGAAATCACAGTTCTGCTAGGGTGGCCATAGCGGTTTCGCCGTCCCGAGCTAATGACAGCCACCGCGCCCGGACGAAGTCCGTTCGACACGCGTTCCACGAAACCGGGTGAGCTGCTCGTGGATGATCCGTGATGGCCGACCTTGACAAGATCAACCGGCAACAGCGGGTCCAGCTTCCGGACGAGCTGTGCCTCCGTAAGCCTCTCTGCATCACCCATCATCAGCAGACTTGTCGACCCGTAGTCGATCCTCATCACTACCGAACGGTCGTTCTCGTCGGTGGAACCGTACACCTCCGGCCCGGGCGCCAACACGAACATCCGAGCGGACACTCCGACGTCGAGTATGTCACCCCGGCGGACGGCGAGGAGGGACGCGCCGAGGCTGTCTGCGATCTGTCGGATGTGTTCCAGCCGTGGTGACGCACGCTCGTTTACGGGTGTGATGAGCCGATCGACGCGAACGCTCCGAAGTACGGACACCGCCCCTCCGACATGGTCGGAATGGGCATGGCTCAGCACGAGTGCATCGAGATGTTCAACGCCCAGCCGCCGTAGGTATGGGACCACGATTCGCTTTCCGGCATCGAATCTTGTGTCCCCCGGTCCGGCGTCCAGGAGCACGTCTACTCCCTGCGGCATCCGAATCAGTGCTGCGTCACCCTGACCTACGTCGAGAAAGTGAACCTCCAGGCGGGCGGAGCTCCGGAACCTCGTTGCAGCGACGCACGCCAGCAGCGCCAGCGTCACCGTGAGAAGGAGGGCCAGTCGACCACGATGACGAAAACAGGTCAGGGCGACGACAAGCCCGGCGAGCAAGATGAGGCCTTCCGAATCCAGGCTGCCTCTGAATGAGAGAAAGGCCAGACGCCGCTCCCCCTCGACAGTCAGCCCGACCAGAAACCGCAACGCTAGGTCGGCGGCACTTCCGAACGCGGCGGCGAGGGCTGGCGCCGGCGAAGTCATGATGCAGAGGACGCCCGACAGAAGCGCGATCGTCGTTGCCGGGATGGCGGCAGCATTGAGGGGTATTCCGGCGAAAGAGGCCCGGCCGAAGTGCATCAGTAGAGCGGGCAACGTCGAGAGGGAGGCCGCCACAGAGACGTGCAGACCGGTCGCGAGCGGGTGAGATGCCCGCTTTTTTCCGACGAGGTCACCGCTGATGACGGACAGGTGCGGTGAGAGCACGACAATCCCCGCGACGGCGCTCACACTCAACTGAAAGCCAGGCTCAAAAAGGCTCAGGGGACTCCACAGTAGAATAGAGATCGTCGCGACACCCAGGCTGTTCAGTGAATTTGACCTTCTACGCAGGGGTGGTCCGGCGAGAAGTGCCGCCGTCATGAGGACTGCGCGGACGACCGAGCTCGGCATTCCGGTCAGCATCGCATATCCGGAGAGGACGCCCAGGGTCAGGGCGGATCTGGCCGGCTCGGCCCATCGCCAGCCGAGACCGAGTCGTAGAAGCAGGGGCCCGGCGAGTCGGTAGAACAGCAACCCGACGATCATCACGTGCAGGCCGGAGACGGCGAGGAGGTGCACGAGTCCGGTTGCCACGAAGGACTCGCGCAGCCGGGGATCGATCCCGCCCCGGTTCCCCAGCACGAGGGCCTCGAGGAGCGCGCGGGATTCAGGTGAGGAGACGAACGAGACCAGGGTAGAGCTGACGTAGCTCCGCACTCGGTATGTGATACCTGGCGGCCCCGCACGTTTGTGTAGGACGCGCACCGTGTCGGCGCTCATCACGCACAGGATGGCTCTTCTCCGGAGGGTCCGGCCGAAGTCGAACTCCCCCGGGTTGCGGGGCTGCGGAAAATCAACGACTTGTCCGGTAAGCCGAATTCTGTCGCCGACTCTTTCCGGCGCGAGCGGTGACCTAGCGTAGGCGGCGAGTTTTCCGGGCAAATTGATTCGGTCTGCCACGGCCACACCCGAGAGCACCAGCATTCCTCTGCCCGAGGACGTTATGCGCGTCTCGGCCACGCTACCCGTGACGTCGATGGTGGCGGCCGTCGGCGCGCGGAGAGAGACCCACGGAGCCGTGAGATGCTGATGGTGGCGAAGCCGGAGGGCGCCGCACGAGGCCACGACGACCACGGTCGCCACCAGACGGGTAATCGGAATCAGCGGTCGGGCAGAGCGACCGGAGGTGGCGAGAAGGATTATCGAGCCTGCGCCTCCGGCGGCGAAACCGGTCGCGATGACGCGAGTCGCCAAGCCGGCTTCCGCCAGCAGGATTCCGAGTGCCAGGGCAGTAGCAAGGACGAGGGCGGGAGCTCTCCGGACGGATACGTTGCGGCGCGCCATTCAAGGGGATGACACACTCTGACGACGGCGCGCAACCTGTGCGGCACGGTAGCGGACCGGGCAAATTGAATTGGCCGTGCGCAGCTTGGATTCGATAGGGGTGTGTTTTATCCTTGACCGGCAGCGCTGAAACGGATGGTTTTCCCTGTCGATAGAAGCTTCAGAAGGGCGTTCATTCAAATTATGGGCGGACGGAAATGAGCAGCCGTAGAGAGGCCCGCGAACGTGTCATGCAGGGCCTGTACGCGTACGAGCAGGGAGGCGGCTCCGCAGAGCACATCATCGAGCACATTATCCGCCCGGGCCTCGAGGACGACCCGGCCACACTCCGCTTCTGCGAAAGTCTCTTCCTCCGTGCCGTCGACGGCGAAGAAGAGGCGAACGAGATCATCAGGCATTATGCCGAGAACTGGGAATTCTCCCGCATCGCCCTCATAGATCGCCTCCTCCTCCGAATGGCCATCTGTGAGATGCTTTCGTTTCCGGACATTCCTCCGAAGGTCTCGATAAACGAATCCATCGAGATCGCAAAGAAGTACAGTACGGAGAACAGTGGCAAGTTCATTAACGGAATACTGGACGCCGTCCTCTTAGTATTGTATGAGGAAGGAAGACTGCGAAAGAGCGGGCGGGGCCTCGTCGGCATGGACTCCCTCGAGAAAAGGAGCGTTGCTCCTGACGCACCACCGGTTAAGTAGAGACGTGCATCGGGCCCTCGAATGAAGCAGATTGCGATCGGCGATATTCACGGCTGCCTGAAGACGTTGGACCGGCTTCTGGAGAAGCTCGAGTTGACGTCCGACATGCACCTCGTCTTTGTCGGCGACTACGTCGACCGGGGACCCGACTCGAAAGGCGTGATCGACCGGCTGATTGAGCTAAAGCAGCACCACACGTGCACGTTTCTTCGGGGCAATCACGAATCGATGTTCCTCGAGTACCTGGAGGACGGCATCGACGAGATCTGGTCGATGAACGGCGGCAGGGAGACGGTAGGCAGCTACCTGAACGACGAGAAGGAAGAGGTCTTCCCGGACGATCACCGCGAGTTCGTACAGGCGACTGAGTACTACTACGAGACAGACGAGTTCTTCTTTGTTCACGCCGGCCTGAAACCCTTCCTCACGATCGAGGAGAACATCGACCAGGTGGACCCGGAGGTGTTTCTCTGGGAGCGCAGCCACCTGAACGTGGACGAGTTCTCGTGGGAGAAAACAGTCATTTGTGGCCACACGCCGGTGTCGAAGCCCATCGACCACCCGCAGCTTATCAACATCGATACGGGATGCGTCTATCGGTTCAATCCGCTGCTCGGCAAGCTGACGGCGGTGCACCTCCCGGAGCGCGAGTTCGTGATGGTGCGCAACCTCGACTGGTAGGCTGCACGCTCAGATCGGCAGCCAGACGCCCGCCCGGACCGAGGCCCGGTGAGTGCCCGCCTCGAAGAAGTACGTGAGGCGGTCGCCCGGAGTCAGGAGAAATCGGATGAACGGGTCCACGAAAAGGGAGAAGCGCTGATTCTTTTCCGCCAGGGTCTCGTTTCTCCGAAACACGAGGCTCGGCCCAAACCGCAGGCCCAGGTGCAGGTCCCAGATGCGAGGCTCGAGAAAGTCCATCGTCTGCAGGCTGTTGATGATTCGTAGACTCACGCCAATGCCGGCCGAAACCTGCAGCGACTCGTCGTCGCTCGCGAATCGAGGCCGGAGGTGCGAGTAGACGGTTGCTTCGCGCGTGAAGACGTCGCCTGCATCGACGTACGCGACATTGAGGCCTACGCCGGGCAGCGCGCCGGCCCCGATCTGCAGCCGGTCGGGAGAACGGCGGCCCTGCGCGACAGAAGACGGCGGAAGGAACAGCGCGACGACCGTCAGGAAGATGATCGCGATTGCCAATCGCCCGACAAGAGTTCGCGAATTGTCGGATCTTGCAGCCCGGCGAAGCTCGAACCGTCGAACAGTAGAACTCACGTTCCGTTCAGCTTTCACGCTACAGCCACCCGATAGCCCGGGAAAGGGATGCCACTCCGTTGCGGAATCGTCGGCCTGCCGAATGTCGGCAAATCGACGTTGTTCAACGCGCTGAGCAACGCCGGTGCAGAGTCCGCGAACTATCCGTTCTGCACCATTGAACCGAATGTAGGCGTCGTTCCTATACCCGACAAACGCGTGTCGGACCTGGCGCGATTCGCGCGATCGCCGCAGGCGACGCCTACGACCATCGAGTTCGTCGACATCGCCGGGCTCGTGGCCGGCGCCTCAAGAGGCGAGGGGCTTGGGAACCAGTTTCTGAGCCACATCCGTGAGGTCGACGCCATCATCCATGTCGTCCGGTGCTTCGAGGACGGCAACGTCGTTCACGTGTCGGCGGACGTCGACCCGGCACGGGACATTGAGACGATCGAGACGGAGCTGCTTCTGAAGGACCTCGAGTCTGTGGAGCGCAGGCTCGAGAGGACGCTCAAAGCCGCCAAGTCGGGCGACAAAAAGGTGCGGGCCGAAGCCGACTTCTATGCGGGCCTCGCTGAGTTCCTCAACACGGGTCAGCCGGCGCGGCTGTTCGACGTGAAGCCGGACGAGGCGGCGTGGATGAAGTCGCTGTTCCTCCTGACGAACAAGAAGGTGCTGTATGCGGCCAACGTGGCCGAAGAGGATGCCGCCTCCGGCAACGAGTATGTTCGCGCGGTGGAGAAAATCGCCGAGACGGAGGGCGCCGCGGTGATCACAATCTGCGCGGAGATAGAGGCGCAGATCGCGGAGCTCGAGCCGGAGGAGCGCGAGAGCTTTCTCGAGGAATTGGGTCTACACGAGTCGGCCCTCGACCGGCTTGTGCACGCCGCCTATGATCTTCTCGGGCTGATCACTTTCTTTACGGTGGGGCCGAAGGAAGCGCGGGCGTGGACCATAGAGAAAGGCACGCGGGCGCCTGCTGCGGCCGGACTGATACACACGGACTTCGAGCGCGGCTTCATCCGTGCGGAGACCATCAAGTTCGAGGACTTCGAGCGGCTGGGCTCCGAGGCGGCGGTCCGCGAGGCCGGCCTGATGCGGTCCGAAGGCAAGGACTACGAGGTACAGGATGGGGATGTCATTCTCTTCAGATTCAATGTCTAGCCCGGCGCGGTGGCTCGTGCTTGGCGTTGCGGTAGCGGTCGGGGTGGGATGTGCGCCGCAGGAGGCGCAGGAGAACAACCGCACCCAGGCGGCGACCCGCGGGGACTCGCTCGCCATGGTGGCCTACGAGGCAACGGGCGGAGACGCGTGGGAAAGCGTCCGCTTTCTGAGGTTCGACTTCGCCGTGGAGCGGGATGGCGCGCGCGGCCGCACCATCCGCCACCTGTGGGACCGTCAGAGCGGGGACTATCGGATCGAATGGCCGACGGCCGGGGACACGACGGCGGTGGTGCTGTTCAACGTCGGAACGCGTGAAGGTCGGGGCTATCTGAACGGGGCGGAGGTGGGCGGTGACGCTCGCGATGCCCTGCTGTCCACGGCCTATACGAGATTCATCAACGACACGTACTGGCTGATGGCGCCGGCGAAGGTTTTCGACCCCGGCGTCATGCGCACGTACGTGGCCGACTCCTCATCTGCGGACGTGGAGGTCCTCCACCTGGCTTTCGACGGGGTCGGGCTCACGCCGGGAGACCAGTACTGGCTCAGGGTCGATCCGACGAGCGGGTTCGTGACGCACTGGACGTACCAGCTTCAGGGATCCGAGAACAGGTCAACGTACGCGTGGATCAACTACAAGTCGTTTGATCTTCCGACGGGCTCGGTCCGCCTGGCCGAGAGAAAGGAGGCGGCGGGAGCCGCCCGCGCAATCCTGACCGACCGCGTGTCACTGCCCGAGGCCGTGCCCCCCGGTGTCTTCGAGGAACCGGCCGTCGCGATGCGGTAGACGGCGGCTCGTGCAGAATCTCACAGAAGTCGTTGCGTGGACTTTCGGATCTTCATAGCGAGGAGGTACCTGCTCAGCCGAAAGCGGGTGACGTTGATTTCCGTGATCACGGCGATATCCGCTGTGGGGGTTACGATAGGGGTGGCGGCTCTCATCGTCGTACTGTCGGTGATGAACGGGTTCTTCGATTTTGTGCGCGATCTGCTGGTCTCGGTGGATCCGCACGTGCGGATCGAGGCAGCGGAAGGCCGACGGATGCCATCGCCTGATTCGGTGCGGCAGGTGGCGCTGTCGATCCCGGGAGTCGTGACAGCGACGCCGTTCGCGCAGGGCAAGGCGCTACTCGCCCGTGAGGGCGGCACGGACGTCGGGAAGGTCGTGTTGGTGAGGGGTATTGATCCAGAGCTTTTCGCGGACGACCCGACGTTGTCTCGAACCGGCTTCGGGTCGTACGAGCTGTCGCGCACAGCCGGTCTGCCGGGCGTGGTGATCGGGATCGATCTCGCGAGGCGGTTCGGGTTGTCGCCGCCGACGGGCTCTCTGGGCGCGAGCCGGATCGGTCTTTTGTCGGCGGCCGACCTGGAGCGGCGCATCAGCCAGCCTTTCAGCGGCTTCTATCTTCCGCGCTTCGAGGTGCGCGGTGTCTACGACCTGGAATCCGTCAGCGACGAGAGCCGGGTGTACGTGGCGATTGAGGAAGCGCAAAGACTCTTTCGGATGGGATCATCCGTGACGGGTATCGAGATCCGGCTTGACGATCTGGAGCGGGCGTCCGAGGTACAGGCCATACTCGCGTCGCGGTTGCCGGGCGGCCGCTTTTCGGTGAAGACGTGGTCCGACCTGCAGGGGTCGCTCTACGGTGTGATGAAGCTCGAGAAATGGGCGGCGACGCTGATCCTGGCGCTGATCATACTCGTCGCGGCGTTCAACATCGTGGCGTCCATCACGATGGTGGTCATCGAAAAGCGGCGGGATATCGGCGTGTTGCAGGCGATGGGGGTTTCCCGGAAGAACGTCGCGCAGATTTTCCGCCTCGAGGGGATGCTGATCGGAGCGGTGGGGACGGTTTCGGGCCTTGTCCTCGGGCTTGGGCTTGCGCTCGCGCAGAAGTACTTCGAGCTGGTGCCGCTGTTGGGCGCGGACTCGTTCCTGCTGGACGCGTATCCCGTGTCGATCAGGTTATGGGATGTTGTTGCGATCGCCGCGATCGCGATGAGCCTGAGCATCGTCGCCTCGTTGTACCCGTCCGCGAGGGCTGCCGCGGTGCAGCCGGCTGCGGCGGTGAACGTGGAGTAGGGGGCGGCCGCCGGCCTCACCGGATAATCGTCCGCTCGGGCTTCAGGTCTTGCAGGTACACCCAGATCGCCCGGATCTC
>JBFGEP010000062.1:0-9058 GCA_041580055.1 Rhodothermales bacterium
GGCTGTGCTGCGGCGGCCTTCGGCGGCTTCACGGCCGTAGCCTGCATGCCGAACACGGACCCGCCCATCCACACGCGAGACGTCGTGGAGTTTGTGGTCGAGAGGGCGGAGGACGAGGCCGTAGACGTCTACCCCATCGCCTGTGTCTCGCGCGAGCGTGCCGGAAAGCAGATCGCCGAGATGGCGGACCTCGTCGAAGGAGGGGCCGTCGCCTTCAGCGATGACGGATCACCCGTGCAGGACGCGGGCCTCATGCGGCTGGCGCTCGAATACAGCTCGATGCTGGACCGACCCGTCATCAACCACATGGAGGACCTTGGACTCAACCACGACGGTCACATGAGCGAGGGCGAGGTCGCCACGCGCCTCGGCGTTCCGGGGATACCGGGACTTGCCGAGGAAGTGATGATCGCACGGGACGCGCTCATCGCCGAGTTTACCGGTGGCTCGGTCCACGTCGCTCATATCAGCACGGCAAAAGGAGTCGAGCTGGTCCGTCGCGCGAAAAAAGACGGCGTCCGCATCACCGCGGAGGTCTGCACGCATCATTTTGCGCTGACCGACGAAGCGGTAGAAGCGACGGACTACTCCACGAACACGAAGATGCATCCACCGCTGAGAACCGCGGCGGACATTGCGGCGATCAAGGAAGGGCTGCGCGACGGAACCATCGACGCCATATGTACCGATCACGCGCCGCACGCGTCGTTCGAGAAAGAGGTTGAGTTCATCGCTGCGCCCTTCGGAATCATTGGTCTGGAGACAGCGTGGGGCCTGATCGGTCGAGAGATCCTCAGTACCGGCGTGTTGTCGCTGGGCGCCGCAATCGAGAAGATCGTCGTCGCGCCGCGCAACATCCTCCGTATTCCTGTCCCGACGATCGCTGAAGGAGAGCCGGCCAACCTGACGATATTCGACGATACGACCCGATGGAGTTTCGAGCGGCGCCACATCCGGTCGAAGAGTCAAAACACCCCGTTTGTCGGCACCGAGATGGTTGGGAAGGCGTGGGCCATCTACAACCGGGGTCGATTCGTCGAATCCGAGCTCTGACGGAGGAGATCTGCCGTGGATCAGAAACGCGTCGCCGTGATGTTCGGAGGGGTCTCTCCCGAGCACGAGGTGTCGGTCATCACAGCCCACCAGGTGATCGCCGCGATGGACCGCCGGCGTTTCGAGCCGGTCGGGGTTTACGTCGGCAAGGACGGCCGCTGGTTCTGTGGCCCCGCAACCCTCGAGCTCGAGGCGTTCACCGATCTGGAGAAACTTCGATCGTCGACCCACGAAGTCGTGCCGGGCCCCGGGTCGCAGGGCCGGCTTGAGCTGGTGGCGCGTGCGGCTCGAAAGCGGTTCAGTAAGCCGCCTCCGCCGGTGACAGTCGACGTCGTGTTTCCGGCCTTTCACGGAGGCGCCGGCGAGAGCGGCGGGATACAGGGTCTCTGTGAGATGTTGAACGTGCCGTTCGTCGGAAGCGGGGTGATGGGCTCCGCCGTCGGGATGGACAAGGTGATGTCCAAGTCGGTCAGCGCATCCGCCGGCATTCCGATCCTGGACTACGTGGCATTCACAGAGGACGAGTGGGCCGACAGGGAGGAAGAGAATCTGGATCGTATCGAATCCACGATCGGATATCCCGCGATGGTCAAGCCGGCGGCCCTCGGATCCTCCATCGGCATCTCGCTCGCGCGCTCTCGTGAGGAGCTCGACCGGGCCATCGAAGAGGCGCTGAGGTACGATTCCAGGGTGCTGGTCGAGAGAGCGGTTGAGCGCCTCAGGGAGGTCAACTGCTCCGTCATCGGCTGGCGCTCGTCACTGCGACTCAGCGTGCTGGAGCAACCGGTTCGTTCAACGGGCGAAGATGTGCTTGGCTTTGCGGACAAGTACCAGCGGGGCTCGGGCGGCAAGTCCGGCTGGGGCTCGAAGCACGACGGCGGGGGAGAGGGAATGGCGTCGCTTGACCGGATCATACCCGCTCCGATCACTGCGGAGATGGAAGACGAGATCCGGTCCCTCGCTCGCAAGGTATTTCAGGCGCACGATTGTGCGGGACTGGTCAGAATCGACTTCATCGTAGACGAGTCCGCGGGTCGGATCTACTTCAACGAGGTCAACACCATACCGGGCTCGTTCTCATTCTATCTGTGGAAGCCCGCCGGTCTGGACTTTCCGCATCTCGTTTCCGAGCTGATCGATATTGCAGTGGCGCGCCATGCGGATGCGAATTCCCGACTCAGGTCCTACGAGGTCAACCTGCTTTCGTCCGCGTCGATACGGGGGCTCAAGGGAGCGAAGCGCTCTCCCTGAACGCGGTCGGGACGCCGGACGCCGGTAGCGACCAGGAGCGTTTGCGGCCGTCGTCGGACGAACCTAACAGGATCGACCGGCGTACTCTGATCTTTCCCACACGATTCCCCATGTCCCTTCCCGTAAACGATCTGATCGACCGGAACGACCGGTTTGTCGTCACGACGCATACGCGCCCGGACGGTGACGCGATCGGCTCCCAGCTGGGTTTCGGGCAGTACCTGGAGAAGCTGGGCAAGCAGGTGCTGTACATCAACGCAGACCCACCTGCGAGGAACCTCGAGTGGCTCCCCGGCTGCTCGGAAATTGAGATCTTTGACGGTGGAATCGCTCAGCGGGAGACGATTGCGGCTGCGGACGTCATCGCGATCCTCGATACCAACGTAGAGGACCGGCTCGGCGCGCTCGGCGAGCCCGTTCGTAACGCCTCGGCCGAGAAGCTCCTCATCGATCATCACCCGCTCGGTGAGACGTGGTTCGACGAGGTCTATGTGCGCGAGGACTCCTCCTCGACGGGTCAGCTCGTCTTCGAGATCATAAAGGACCGCGACGCGCGTCTACTGGAGTCCGATATCGCGACCAACCTGTACGTCGCGATCATGACCGACACGGGGTCCTTCCGCTACAGCCACATGACCGCAACGGTACATCTCGTAACAGCCGAACTGATCTCTGCAGGCGGCCTGCGTCCGGAGGACATCCACCGGAAACTCTACGATACACGATCGCTCGCCTCGCTGAGGTTGCTCAGCGCGTCCCTCGCAACTACCACGCTCAAGTTCGGCGGCCGGCTCGGTTACATGGTTATCCGCAAAAACCTGCTGCAGGAATCCGGCGCGGATCGTGACGACACGGAAGGACTGGTCAACTACGTGCTGTCCGTCGACGGGGTCGAGGTTGCGATCCTCTTCTTCGAGACGGAGGCCGGAACCAAGATCAGCTTCCGCTCGAAGGGCAGTGTTCACGTGCACGAGTGGGCGCGCGCACTGGGAGGCGGAGGACACCGCCTGGCCTCAGGCGCCTTTGTGGGCGAGGACGCAGGCTCCGCCATCCGAACCGTACTCGGGCTCACCGAGCGCTACACGGGCTGGGATCTCAAGGGAACCGACGTCGACGGCCTTACCCGGGAAGACCGGGCGTACCTGTCGACCCTACTCCAGGCGAAAGAAAAGGACATCCGATAGATGAAGGTTTCGGTATCCACCATTGCTCTCGAGGAGCTCGACGTAGACCTCATACTCATTCCGGTCACGGCCGATGACCGCGACGAGATCGTTGACGGTATCCTGGGCGACGACGAAGCCGGCCAGCTGGCGACCGCGCCGTTCTCCGGCGGGGCCGACGAATCCTGTGTGACGTATTCGGCTGGAATACAGGCGAAACGGCTCTCGTTTCTCGGGCTCGGGTCAGGCGACTCTGTCAACGCGGAAACGCTTAGAAAAGCATCCGCCAGGGGAGCCTCGATCGCATCGAGCCAGAAAGTCGACACCGTGGCTATCGTGCTTCCAGACACGAGACTTGCCACCGAGGCCGCAAGTCAGGCACTCGTCGAGGGATTCATGCTGGGCTCGTACCGATTCAGGAAGTACAAGACGACCGATTCGGAACCCGAAAACGACGTGCAGCGGCTTGTGGTCCACACCCGCTCCAACGACAAGCAGGCTCGCAGGGGCGCAGACCGGGGTAGAGTACTTTCCGAGGCGGTCTCGACGGCCCGGGATCTGGTCAATCTGTCGCCGAACGACAAGACGCCGACGCTCCTCTCGAAGGAGATGGAGCGACTCGGCAAGAAGCACGGGTTCGAGGTGGCGGTCTGGGACAAGCCGCTGATCGAAGAGGAAAAGATGGGTGGCCTTCTCGCCGTAAACCTCGGGTCGACGGAGCCACCGACGTTCACGATCATGGAGTGGCAGCCGGAGAACGCCGTCAACAACCGACCTGTGGTTCTGGTAGGGAAGGGCGTCGTGTTCGACACGGGCGGGCTGTCCCTGAAGCCCACCAAGGACTCGATGGACTCAATGAAGTCGGATATGGCGGGTGCGGCCGCGGTCATCGGTGCCATGGAGGCGATCGCCAAGCTCGACCTCCCGGTGTACGTCGTGGCGATGGTCCCCGCCACGGACAATCGCCCCGGAGAGAACGCCTACGTGCCGGGCGATGTGATCCGCATGCACTCGGGTGCCACGGTGGAGGTGCTTAACACCGACGCGGAAGGCCGGATGATTCTTGCGGACGCGCTGTCGTATGCAAAGACGTATAACCCCGATCTCGTCATCGACCTTGCTACGCTTACCGGCGCTGCGGTGGTGGCGCTCGGCAGCGTCGTGGCCGCCGTGATGACGAACGAGGACGACGGCACGGCCTCACGGACCGAGATGATGGTAGAAGCCGGGCGGCGCAGCGGAGACCCGGTTCATCCGCTGCCCCTGCAGAGTCACTACGCCGATCTGCTGAAGAGCGACGTTGCGGACCTCAAGAACGTTGGCGGGCGAGAGGCGGGCTCCATCACGGCCGGCAAGTTTCTGGAGCACTTTACCGACTACCCGTGGATCCATGTCGATATTGCGGGACCCTCGTTCCTGAAGTCGGCTCGGGGCTATCAACAGGTAGGGGGCACCGGATTCGGTGTGAGGCTCGTTGTGGAGTTCCTGCGGGAATACGTTGCGCGCGCGCAAAAGTAGGCCGACGTGCTCAAGAGGAAGGAAACGAAACGAGAGGAGGTCGATCGGCCGCGCATCGCGGTGACGATGGGCGATCCGAACGGCATTGGCCCCGAGGTCGTCATTCGGTCTCTATCCGACAGTCGCCTCGGAAGGTACATCGATGCGTTCGTGGTGGGATCGGCGCACGTGCTGCGCCGGCATATGGAGGTGCTCGGTCTTCGCGACTTCGAGGTTTCCCTGTATCCGGATCGAAGCGGGCGCATCACGGTGCTCGACGTGGTGCCGGACGAATCGCCAACTGTCGATTTCGGCAAGGTGACCTCGACAGCCGGCCGACTATCGATGCTGTCCGTCGAGCGCGCCGTTCGACTCTGCATGCAGGGCGACGCTCACGCGATGGTGACAGCTCCCATCTCAAAGTCGGCGATACACCTTGCGGGCTTCGCCGTACCGGGACACACCGAGTACATAGCCGGCCTCACTGGAGCCGAGCGGTACACCATGCTGATGGTTTCGGACAATCTGAGGGTCGGGCTCGTTACGGCCCACATTCCGGTATGGGACGTTCCGAAGCAGGTCACACAGGAGGCCATTCTCGGGAAAATCCGCGTCCTGTCGGACAGCCTCCGCAGGGATTTCGGAGTAGCGCGGCCGGCGATTTCGGTGCTCGGCCTGAATCCCCACGCGGGAGAGGGCGGCGTTCTCGGACGGGAAGAAAAGGAGACGATCGTTCCGGCGATCGAGCAGGCGAAGGAGGAAGGCTTTCTGGTCTTTGGCCCGTACGCCGCGGACGGCTTCTTCGGCACTCGATCCTACCTCTCGACCGACGCCGTGTTGGCTATGTATCACGACCAGGGCCTCGTGCCGTTCAAGGCCCTCACATTCAATTCCGGCGTCAACTATTCGGCAGGCCTGCCGATCGTGCGTACGTCTCCGGACCATGGGACGGCCTTCGACATAGCCGGTAAGGGAAAGGCACTTCCCGACAGCCTGCGGACCGCTCTCTATGTGGCCACCGACATCTCGCGCAGACGGGCGGCGGCAGCGGCCGCATCCGATGACGATGCCTGAGCCACCCCGACGCGCCGGCCCGGATTCTGCTGACGTCGAGCCGTACACGGCGCTGGCGGCCGCGTACGACCTGGTGATGGAGCACGTGGACTACGATGCATGGGCGGAGTACGTCGACGGTCTGCTGGACACGTATGCGCCCGCCGCAGTTGAGGTGCTCGAGGTCGGGTGTGGCACGGGGATGCTTGCCAAGAACCTCCTCGGATTGCGCCAGCTGCAGTACTTCGCGACGGACCTCTCCGAGGAAATGGTCCGTGAAGCGAGGGCGAGGCTGGCCGGCTGGCCCGTCGAGTTTGCGGTCGCTGACTTTCGGCGCTTCGATCTGCGGCGTTCGTTTGACGCGGCGCTACTGCTGTACGACGGCATCAACTACCTGATGTCGATCGACGAGGTTGCGCAGACGCTCGTCAGCGTACGACGGCACGTGCCCCACGGCGGGATATTCGTCCTGGATCAGAGCACGCCGGCTAACTCGCTGAATAACCAGTCCTTTTTTGAAGACTCAGGCGTTTCGGGTGGGGTGTCGTACGTCCGCCAAAGTCTCTACGATGAAGAGACGATGCGCCACCACACGCGCTTCGATCTGGTCGTGGACGGCCGCCGCTTCCGAGAACATCACGTTCAACGGGCCCACACGGTGGCTGACATACGGGAAGCCATCTACGGGACCGACTGGAGCATCGAAGCCGCATTCGAAGGCTTCACCCGCGACCCTGCGACGGAGGACTCAGAGCGGGTACACTGGATTCTGCGGTCCGTCTGACAATATTTCTTATGATTCGTGGTACTTTGTTCGATGTATTGAGGAGGTTGAGTCCCCACCAGCGCAGTTCCCCCTCTCGTGATTGAGTTCAAGAACGTCACGGTGTCGTACTCCCTGCCACAGGGAGGTTCGCGCACCGTTTTTTCCAATCTCTCTGCGAAGATCGGGCGCGGCGAGATGGTCTATCTCATCGGTCCGACCGGAAGCGGCAAGACGACGCTGCTTCGCATGCTCTACATGGACCTGATCCCGAACAGCGGAGTCACAAAGGTGGGCGACTACCAGAGTGACACGATCAAGAAATCCGAGATCCCTTTTCTGCGACGTTCCATCGGAGTTGTGTTTCAGGACTTTCAGCTCCTCCCGGACCGCAACGTTTTCGATAACGTGGCCTTCGCCCTGTACGCCACGGGCAAGAGCGGAGTCGTTGTCAAGAACCGCGTGCTTCAGGTTCTCTCTCGCGTCGGGTTGAGCCACAAGCGCAGACGATTTCCCCACGAGCTCTCGGGTGGGGAGCAGCAGCGTGTCGTGATCGCGCGGGCCATCGCAAACGAGCCGTGGATTCTTCTGGCTGATGAACCGACGGGCAACCTGGATCCGGCCGTCGCCGACGAGACGCTCAAGCTCTTGATAAGCCTCCACCGGCAGGGTATGACACTGTTCATGGCGACGCACGACTATCGACTGGTCAAGACCTATCCGTCGCGCACCCTCGCCTTCATGAAGGGCCAGCTCGTGGATGTGGATCCGGCGACGCTGTAGGGTTCCCGCGTAGACGCCCGGTTTGGTGCCGTTTCTGGCGGTAACTATATTCTGCGCCGGTTCGTGCCCGCTCATTCATCGCCCCTGAGTACCCGGTGGGTACCCGTCTTCTTGTCTGGGCGCTGCGAGGATTCCGAAAGTTAACCGAGGGACGTCTGCATGGAATGGCTGGAAGCGATCGTGTCGTGGTTGGAGGACTTCATCTGGAACCTGGGCGTTCCGGTGGCCGGCGAGGAAATCCCGTACGTCGTCATCGCGCTGCTGGGTACGGGTGTTTTCCTGACGCTTCGGCTGGGATTCATTCAGCTGCGGAGGTTGGGTCACGGATTCGGCGTCACGTCCGGCAAGTACGATGATCCGAATGAGCCGGGCGATGTCTCGCACTTCCAGGCGCTGACGACCGCGCTGTCAGCGACGGTCGGTATCGGCAACATTGCGGGTGTCGCGATCGCAATCCACTGGGGCGGACCCGGGGCGTTGTTTTGGATGTGGATGACCGCGCTGCTGGGCATGGCGGTCAAGTACTCCGAAGTCACGCTCGCTCAGAAGTTCCGGGACGTCGAGACGGTCGGCGAGGGTCACAAGTGGGAAGGATCTGTTTCGGGCGGTCCGATGTACTACATCGCCCGCGGACTCGGACCGCACTGGAAACCGCTCGGCGTCTTCTTTGCCGCGATGCTGGGAACAACCGCGTTCTTCACGGGGAACGCGGCGCAGGCCAACACCGTCGCCGATACGATCCAAACCACCATGGGGCTCCCCGTGTGGTTCACCGGGCTGGTGACCTCCACGGTCGTCGCCCTCGTCATCATCGGGGGCATCACCCGGATCGGCAAAGTGACCGGTATCTTGGCCCCGGTCATGGCGGCGTTCTATGTCGCCGGCGCGCTTACGATTCTCGTCTTGAATGCGAACGAGATCCTCCCGACGTTTGCCCTCATCTTCCGAGAGGCGTTCAATCCCACCGCCGGCGTCGCCGGCACCGGAGTGGGCGCCGTACTGGTCACGATGATGTGGGGCGTGAAACGCGGCCTTTTCTCGAACGAGGCCGGCCAAGGGTCGGCACCCATCGCACACGCCGCCGCGAAAACCGATGAACCCGTGTCGGAAGGCGTCGTGGGCCTCGTCGAGCCGTTCATCGACACGATCGTGATCGTCACGATGACGGCACTCGTGGTGATCATCACCGGCGTGTGGAACGAGCGGGTGCCGACGGAGATCACACTGGTCGGCGGAGACATCTCCTATGTCGTCCCCGACGCCGGAAAACACGTCGAAGGCACGCCGCCCGCGACGATCCGAGTCGAGAACAGCGTCGTGCAGCCGGCATCGCCCGACGAAGTCCGGCTGGCGTGGCACGAAGTGCCGGTTGAGCGGTTCTTCACCGATTCCGAACTACAGATGCCGTTCACCGGATCGATTGACCCGGTAGCCGGGACGGCGCAATCCGACGACGGGCAGACGTACGCGGTACTGTATGGCGAGGCGTATGAGA
>JBFGEP010000063.1:0-9041 GCA_041580055.1 Rhodothermales bacterium
ACGGGCGAGAAGTCGAATCCGCAGTGCGAACCTGGTAGGCTATCCGCAGGGCTACATCCCAGTTGCGG
Organism: Rhodothermales bacterium; assembly: GCA_041580055.1. Taxonomy (GTDB): domain Bacteria; phylum Bacteroidota; class Rhodothermia; order Rhodothermales; family JABDKH01; genus JABDKH01. The sequence goes on from JBFGEP010000063.1 coordinate 69, forward strand.
ACGCGCGCGCGCTCGTTCAGGTGACTGAAGAAAAAGCGCGACGAGCTGCCGGGATTGAAGGCGCTGAACTGATACGGGTCGCGGACCACTCCTTCGTACGTGGTGCGGCCTCGGTAGCCGGTCTCAACGCGGTTCCGGATCACCCACCCGACCAGAATCATTTCCGTTGGGTTCTTTGTCTCCGAGTAGATGCAACGGGCCAGCCACAGCGTCTCGCTGTCGACGTTGGCCGGCCGGATGCTGGGGAGTCCGGTCCACTGGTCGACGTTCTGGTACAGGGTGCGCGAGTCGAGGACGTAGTCGCCAACAATCCGGTCGACCTGGCGAGCTCGCTTGCTGGCCTCAACCCAATCGACGACCGCCGACAACGAGCCGACGTTGCCCGCCGTGCCCGTCATCATGACGAGCAGCATCAGCGGCAGTCGCGCCAGCAGGTTGGCCTTCGATAGATGGCTAATTACAGCGTGTATCATAACAGGGAATATTCGTTCTCAGTCTTTCTTGACCGGGCTTTCGCTCAGTCGAACCGCGCCAAACGAGAGCCTGAGGTTAAGGTTTCGTTATTCAGCGAGTTCATAAACATTTGTTTTTTAATAGCTTGAGAACTGAAAGCGGTTTTCTTCATTCCGGGTTCTTGCTCGGTTAACCGAGCGTTCACGGCGGGCTCATGGGGTGTTCACGCCCGTCGCGGGGTCTGGCATAAAACGGACGGATGGTCCGCCACAGTTAACTGTGAATATTGGCGAGCGCCCGTCCGATCAGGGAATAAATGGCACTTTAGAAGGTAATCAGGGGCGATTTGGGGGGAATTGTGAAATCGAACCCTCGGGGTGATTCTGGCTTTTGGGCCCTCTACGGGGAATGATAAGAATCGTTGCAGACGATAGCATAGCCGGAATCGCCTCGTTTCTCGATGGAATCGGCGAGCTGACACTGGTTCCTGGCGCCGAGATCGGGCCGAAAGACGTCGCCGGGGCGGACGTCCTGCTGGTGCGAAGCGTGACCCGGGTCGACGAGCGTCTGCTCCGCGAGGGCGCCGTGCGATTCGTAGGCACAGCCACGGCCGGTGTTGATCACGTCGACGTCGAATACCTGCACCGGCGCGGAATAGCTTTCCGCCACGCGCCAGGCGCCAACTCGGAGTCTGTCGTGGAGTATGTGCTGGCGGCCCTCTACTGTACTGCGGTGATGACAAACACGCCCGTTCGCGGCAGGACCGTGGGGATCGTTGGATTCGGCAACGTCGGCAGCCGGCTTGCCCCACGGCTGGCGGCGGCCGGTGCGCGCGTGATCGTGAACGATCCCCCGCTCGAGGAAGCCGTCGGCGACTTCGCGCCGGGATTCGAAAAGGCAGACCTTGAGACCCTCGTTCGGAGCTCCCACGTCGTGACCCTCCACGTCCCGCTGGAGGACGGCGGCCGGCATCCTACGCGGGGACTTATGGACCGCGCGATGCTGTCGGCCCTGAGGCCCGGCGCATGGCTGATCAACACGGCCAGGGGGGACGTCGTCGACGAAGCTGCGCTGCTTGAGCACGCCGCAGCAGGGGCGTCCGGCCCTGTCGTACTGGATGTATGGACATCGGAGCCGACGCCGAATCGTCAGCTGCTCACGTCGGCCTTCATCTGTACGCCCCACGTCGCCGGCTACTCGCGCGACGCGAAGTGGGCCGCTACTCGCGATATCGCCGCCGCGACCCGGGAGTATCTCGGAGTTCCTGGCTCGACCGCCTCGCCCGACGAGGCCTCTCTGCCGCTGTCGCCCCCGGACCCGACCCGCGCGGAGCACGAATGGATTCACACTCTCATCCGGCAGATGTACGACGTCGAGTCCGAGAGCGAGCGGTTTCGTCGGGAGATGCTTTCGACAACGAACCCCGCCGAGGCCTTCGCGCGATTCAGGAAGGAGCACATGTCGAGACGATCGTTCCGACGATACCACCTCGATGCGTGTCACGTGCCTCGGCGACAGGCCGACGTGGGCGACGTTCTCGGTATTGCGGTGCCGCCCGCTTCCTGATCAATCGTACCCGTACGACTTCAGCCGGCCGTCGTGGTCGCGCCAGCCTTTCCTGACCTTTACGAAGAGCTTGAGATAGACGGGTCGGCCCAGAAACTTTTCGATGGACTTCCGGGCGCGGATTCCTACATCCTTGATCGCCGCCCCCTTCTTTCCCAGCAGTATCGCCTTCTGTGAGTCCCGCTCGACGATGATCTCGGCCTCGATGATATCCTTGCCCGATTCGCTCATTTCCGAGAAGTCGACGATGTTGACCTGCGTCGAGTAGGGGATCTCCTGGGCGAATTTCTGAAAGATCTTCTCCCGCACGATTTCGGCCACGAAGAAACGCTCGGGATGCTCGCTGATCACGTCGCTGGGATAGTACGGCGGGCCTTCCGGAAGCCGCTCGACGATGAGTGTCAGCAGCCGATCGAGGTTGGTTTGCTTGCGGGCCGAGATCGGTACTACGTCCGCGAATGAGCGCAAAGCAATGTACTTCTCCACAATTGGCAGAGCGTCCTCTCTCCGAATCAGGTCCATCTTGTTCAGGACCAGCAGGGCGGGTGCCTCTCCAAGCTCCTCGAGGCTCAGCGTATCCGGCGTCTCGCGGGTGACGTCCGCGATGAAGAGCGTGAGGTCGGCGTCCACCACAGCCCGGCGCACGGACCTCATCATCGATTCCTGCAGGCCGTACCTCGGCTTGATGACGCCCGGTGTATCCAGGAAGATGATCTGGTGGTCTTCATCGCTGAGAATGCCAAGGACCCGATGCCGCGTCGTCTGCGGTTTGGCTGTCACTATGGACAGCTTCTGTCCGAGCAGGGCGTTCAGCAGAGTGCTCTTGCCGGCGTTCGGCTTACCGACGATTGCCACGTAGCCGCTTCGATGCGGCCGGCCGTGCGCTGCGTCGTCGCCGTCTATATGCTCGGCGGGCTCAGACTCCACCGTTTCCGTACCGTGCCTTGACGAGTCGGTTCATCTCTGAAACAGCCTCATGCAGCCCTGTAAGTACCGCGCGCGCGACAATTGCGAAACCGATCGATACTTCCTCAACGAACGGTACGTAGGAGCCGAAGATCGGATAGTTGTGGTAGTCGAGGCCGTGTCCGGCGTGCACCTTGAGGCCGATCTCGTTGGCCAGGCGAGCTGCGCGGCCGAGGCGCTCCGCCTCCTGAATCTGCACTTCGCGAGTGGCCGCATTCGCGAAGTCACCGGTATGGAGCTCGACGCAGGTCGCGCCGACGTCGAGCGAGTGCTCGATCTGTCGGGGGTCGGGGTCGATGAAGAGCGAGACCTCCGGAATTCCGGCTCCGAGCAGATCGGGAATCACTTCGCGCAACCGGTCCTCGTGCGCCACGACGTCCAGGCCGCCTTCGGTCGTCACCTCGTCGCGTTTTTCCGGCACAAGTGTCGCCACGTCGGGCATGGTCTCCCGGCAGATACGTAGGATCTCGTCGCTGGTCGACAGCTCGAAATCGAGTCGTCCCTGGACGGTCTCGCGCAGCAGGCGCACGTCGCGCTCGGTGATGTGTCGACGGTCTTCCCGAAGATGGAAGACAATTCCGTCCGCCCCGGCCGCTTCGCAAATGGCCGCCGCATGGACCGGATCCGGGAACTGCTCGCGCCGTGCATTCCTGAGCGTCGCGATGTGGTCGATGTTCACGAGTAAGGTTGTCACGATACTCCGTTACAGGTCGTCTTCGTACATCCGATGTGGCCGTGACAAAGGTACGGATTGCGAGCCTCAGGAGGGAGCGCCGGCGTGCACCCGCGGCCCTTTCCGGGAGGTCGAACGGCCGTTCGTTGCAGTTGCATTTAGGGGGGGTGCCGCGTATTTTCGTCGCCACGTCGAAGCGCGCTGGGCACCGGGTTCTTCGGTTCAAATCCCGCTTCACAACGCATCAATCACGGTTTTCGGAGAAGGCGCATAATGGCTTCAAACAGCCACGGTGTTCAGGTAGCCATCCAGGTGGTGCTGGGACTCGTTATCATAGCTCTGGTCTACTGGCTGTACGTCTCGATCACTGAGCCCTACGAGGCGATCAAGGAGCAGCAGAGGTTGACGGAGAGCACTCGCGGCCGGATGCTCAACGTCCGTTCGGCCATGATTCGCTTTGAGGAGTTGAACGACAGGTACCTCTCTTCGCTTGACTCCCTCGTCGAGTTCGTTCGGTCGGACTCCCTGTACGCCGTAGCTTCGGACAGTATTTTTGGCGCCGGCTTTGTTGCCGACTCCCTGCCGTTTTCACCGCGTACGGGCAAGCGCTTTCTGCTGTCGGTGAACGATACGGCCCGGGTCAACACGTATCTGCTCCAGGACCCGGACTCCGACGACCGTATCGGTACGTTGGAGCCGGACGTGACGAAGCTCAACGCCGCCTCCTGGGAGTAGAGGCCAAAGGCCCGCTCTGCGGACCCCGGCGCCCGACTACCTGTTCCACGACGGGCCCTGGTAATCGGCATGTCTGAGAAAATCCGGTCGGGCATTTCCTTCCACGGATCGCGTATGCGGTACGCGGAGGTCGAAAAGACCGGAGCCGCGCTGAGGCTGGTACGGCTCGGGAGCTGCGACTTCGACTTTGACGCCGAGAAAGCCGCCCTCGAGGGCACGCCGTCCAGGCTCGACATTATCCGGCAGGCAGTGAGCGACGTGTTTTCAGGGACGCGGTCAATTGACTTCACGGTTGTACTTCCGCCGCGCTCCGTCATCAGCTTCTTCTCGCCCGTATCCGACCGCGCGCCGGAGGCCGAAAAGAAACGCCAGCTCGAGGCGGATATCATTCTGGTAGGCGGCAGGGACTCGGCGTTGAGTGTCTCAGCCGAGCCCGTTTTTTCCGAAAACGCCGGCGGAGAAGACGTCACGTGGTACCAGGTGGCCGCCATTCAGGCCCCGGTGCGGCGTAACATGGCCGGGGTTCTATCCGACTTCTCCGGCGTCAACAACCACTTCATGACCTCGATGCAGGCGGCGACGCGCGTGGCCGCGTGGATCGAGGATAGGCGAGCCGGAAGCGGCGCCGGCACCGTTGCCGCAGCCGTTGGATGCTATGACGACTGCACCGAAATCTCGATCCTGGACGCGGGTCGCTGGCGTCATGGGGTGTGCGCGAAGTCTACGCTGGCATCGGACGTTGCGTACGCACTCCTCGACGAGCTTGAGAGACTGGACCTGTCGGCGGGCGACCTAAACACCGTATACGTCTACGGAGATCGGACGAACGGCACGATGGCAACCGCGCTGGCTGCAGCCACAAATGCGGCAGTTACGATACTCGATCCGCTGGCGCTTTTTGATAACCACCCGGTGGACGAACGGTCGAGCTTCGAACCCGGCCAGTACGTGCTCGCCGTGGGCGCGTCGCTCTGAGCAGCTCGTAGCACAGCGAAGTCAGGATGCGCATAATCGCTGGAAGCCTCAGGCGGCGCTCGATACATGTTCCACCGGGACGGTCTGTGCGGCCCACCACCGATCGAACGCGCGAGGCGATGTTCAACATCCTGTCAGCGCGCGTCGACCTTGGCGGCACGCGGGTACTCGACCTCTTTGCAGGGAGCGGTGCACTCGGGCTGGAGGCCCTGAGCCGGGGTGCCGCCGCAGCCGTCTTCGTGGAGCAGGAGCGCAAAATCGCCGACGTCATCAGGGGCAACGGCAAGCGGCTCGGAGTCGAGGCCTCGATCCGTGTCGTTGTCGCTGACGCCATCCGGTTTCTATCGGAGTTCGAAGGCCCGAAGTTCGACGTCGCACTCGCCGACCCGCCGTATTCGCTCGCGGACACAGACGAGCTGCCGGATCTGGCGCTGGGTGTCGTGAGCCACGGGGGATTGCTTATCTTGGAGCACGCGAGTGGTCACGGTTTTGGTGGCCATCCGAACCTTGTCCTTCAAAGGTCCTACGGGCGGACGTGCATCAGCCTGTTCAGTCCCCAATAGGGCGAATTCCGTACACGGTCGACCCGATGGAACGTCTGGCAATCTTCCCGGGCACATTCGATCCTTTCACGCTCGGCCACCTCGACGTTGTCGAGCGCGCGTCGCGCCTGTTCGACCGCCTGGAGGTCGCGGTGGGAATCAATGAGGCGAAGTCGTCGCTGCTGTCCGTGGCGGAGCGGGAGGACCTTATCCGAGAGTCGACCGGCCATCTCGAAAACGTCGAGGCCGCGTCCTTCGAGGGGCTCGTGTCGTCTTACGCGGCGTCCCGCGGCGCCGTCGCGCTGGTACGAGGCCTTCGACAGTCCGGCGACTTCGAGTACGAGACGCGGATGGCCTTCGCAAACGCCGAGCTTGCCAAAGGGCTCGAGACCGTTTTCCTGCCGACGTCCCCGCACGTCGCATTCATCAGCTCGACGCTCGTCCGGGACATCCACGGCTGGGGCGGCGACGTGCGCGCGTTCGTGCCCCGAGTCGTGGCCGAAGCGCTCGAAAGGCTTCGCTGATTCATTCACGCAAAAGAGAGTCCGACTTGCAGATAGATACGCTCCAGTTTAATCCGTTTGTCCAGTCCATGCGGCCGTCGGCCACCATGGCCATGTCGGCTCGGGCCAAGCAGCTGCGACGGGAGGGCAGGCCCGTAATCGGTTTGAGTGCGGGTGAGCCCGACTTCAACACGCCCGATGTCATCGCGGAGGCCGCCCGGCGCGCAATCACCGAAGGGTTCACCCGGTACACCGAGAACTCCGGGACGCTGGAGCTAAGAGAGGCGATCTGTCGGAAGCTGCTCGTGGACAACGGCCTGGAGTATGAGCCGACCCAGATTCTGTGCTCGAACGGTGCCAAGCAGTCGGTAGCGCAGACGGTGCTCGCGCTGTGCGGTCCCGGCGACGACGTCATCATCCCGGCTCCGTACTGGGTCAGCTATCCGGAGATGACCCGCCTCGCGGGCGCCAACCCGATCGTCGTACCGACGACGGCTGATTCGAATTACAGGCTCAGCCCCGAGCAGCTCGAGCAGCACATAACTCCGTCGACGCGCCTTCTCATCCTGTGCTCGCCGTCGAATCCCACCGGCTCCGTCTACAGCCGCGAGGACATGGAAGGGCTGGCGGCCGTGCTGCGAAACCACCCGGGCGTGTTCATCGCCTCCGACGAGATCTACGAGAGGATCATCTACGACGCAGAGTTTCAGTCTTTCGCGGCGCTCGAGGGAATGAAAGATCGGACGGTCACGATCAACGGGTTCTCGAAGTGCTACGCGATGACAGGCTGGAGGCTGGGCTATCTGGCGGCGCGACCGGAGATTGTGCGGGCGGCGGCGAAGATCCAGTCGCAGTTCACGTCCGCCCCCTGCAGCGTCTCTCAGAAAGCGGGCATCGCCGCACTGCAGATGGACGAGGAGCCGATCTCCCGCATGGTGGCGGAATTCCGTCGCCGCCGGGATTTCGTGGTGGCGGAGCTCAGGAAAATCCCGGGTCTGAAGTGCCCCGTGCCCGAAGGTGCGTTCTACGTCTTTCCCGACGCGTCCCACTATCTGGGCCGGGCGGCCGGCGGAAGGGAAATCGAGTCGAGCACGGATCTTTGTCTGTTCCTGCTCGAAGAACATAACGTCGCGCTCGTCGCCGGCGATGCGTTCGGCTCTCCGACGGGCTTCCGCGTCTCGTACGCGGCGGCCATGGACGACCTTCGCGAGGCCATGCGGCGCATCGCGACCGGCCTGTCTGAGCTGGCGTCCAACTAGGCGCTGAACCCACGACGAACTTCTCTCCCCAGCCGGCGTTAGCGGCCGCCACGTCCGTCCATCCAACCCCAGGCAACGTGGCCGAGACCGAACCGGACGCGCCCGATCAAAAGCTCAGCGATTGGGACCGATACGAAAAGCTGATGGAGATACCGGGCTTCGTCCCGGGCGATCGGTACTGGCTGCACATCACTCTGTTCGTCGCGACGCTCGCCTCCACGACATTCGCGGGGGCCCAGTGGGCAAACCGAATCCTGATCTACCAGAAAGTCGGACCGGTCGCCTTCATCGAGGACGGGCTGATCTTCAGCGTCTCTCTGCTTCTCTTTCTGACGGTTCACGAGTTTGGCCACTACTTCGCGGCTCGCTCTCACGGTGTCCGAACGTCGCTGCCCTTCTACATACCGCTGCCGCTCATCGGGATCGGGACGCTCGGAGCCGTGATTCGCATTCGCCAGCCGATCCCCAACATGCGGTCGCTCTTCGACATCGGGGTGGCCGGTCCGGTGGCGGGCTTCATCATGGCCTTCGTGATTCTGCTGGGATCGCTGATGGCGCTGCCGTCGCCCGATTACCTGCTGGACCTTCCCGGCCACCGGGAAATGAAGGAGCACATCACCGAGACGGGACGGTTTCCGGACGAGATGCCGTCCGCACCGGCGGAGTCTGACGTAGGCACGGTCAACATCGTGGTTGGCCAGACGCTGCTGTTCTGGGCCGTGACGTCGCTCTTCGACGACGTGCCGCCCATGTACGAGATGTACCACTACCCGGCGCTGTTTGCCGCATGGCTCGGGCTGTTCTTCACCGCCCTCAACCTGCTGCCCGTCGGCCAGCTCGACGGGGGTCACATTCTGTATTCACTGGTGGGGCGAAAATGGCATCGAATCCTCGCGCGGAGCTTCGTCGTGCTCTTGCTCCTGTCGGGAGGCGTGGGCTTTCTGTCGGACATGGCTCCCGGGATGAACGATCTCCGGGTCTTGCTGGGCCCTTACACCTGGGTGGTCCTGACGGCGATCTACTATTTGTACCTGCGGCGCATGTTTGATGCCCACCACGGCTACATCGCGCCCATACTGGCGGGCATGATGGCCGTCACGGTGCTGATCTCGGCCGGCGAGACCCTGGCCCCGACGCTCGGTCACAGCGGATGGCTGCTCTGGTGCCTGCTCATCGTATTTCTCATCCGCGTTGATCACCCGCCTGTCCGCGAGACCGAGCAGCTGAGCCGCGGCAGGACACTGCTCGGCATCGCCGCGATGGTGATCTTTGTCCTTTGCTTTAGCCTTCAGCCGTTCACC
>JBFGEP010000064.1:0-8870 GCA_041580055.1 Rhodothermales bacterium
AAGGACACCGTGGACGACGAGGTTCTCGATGACCTGGAGGAGCTCCTGGTCACGAGCGACGTAGGTGTTAAGACCACGGTCGATATCATCCATCGCGTCGAGGCTCGTGTCGCGCGCGACAAGTTTGTCTCCACGAAGGAGCTGCAGCATCTGATCCGCGACGAGATCGCGGGCCTTCTGCTGGAGAGCTCGGCCGAGCGTCCCGCGGACTTTCAGGCCGACCTACGTAACCGCCCCCACGTAATCATGATCGTCGGGGTCAACGGCGTCGGCAAGACAACTTCGATCGGCAAGATCGCCTACCGCTACAAGCAGGCGGGCCGGAGAGTGGTGATCGGGGCGGCAGACACGTTCCGGGCGGCCGCGATAGAACAACTGGAGATCTGGGCCGAACGAGCCGGTGTCGATCTGATAAAGCAGAGGCACGGCTCCGATCCGGCGGCGGTCGCATTCGACACCCTGGCAGCCGCCACGAGCAGAAGCGCAGACGTGGTCATCATCGATACCGCGGGCCGTCTGCACACGAAGGGCGGACTCATGGACGAGCTCTCAAAGATCAAGAGAGTGATGGACAGACAGGTCGACCACGCGCCGCACGAGGTCCTGCTGGTGCTGGACGCGTCCACCGGTCAGAACGCGATTCGCCAGGCGGAGGAGTTCACGAGGAGTGTCGACGTCACCGGGCTGGTGCTGACGAAGCTCGACGGTACCGCCAAGGGGGGCATCGTTATTGGCATTTCGAACGAGTTCGGCATCCCCGTAAAATATATCGGCGTGGGAGAGAAGATCGACGATCTGCAGGTCTTCGACAGGCGCAGCTTCGTCGACGCCCTGTTCGGCTGATGAGGGGGCCATTCGACGGACTTGGAGCACCATTCGTGTTACGAATTCTACCGTCTATATCGCCGGAGGCCGCGTTTTCGAGGATTTTGCCGATATTCTGAGTGTGAGGAGGCCCCGCGGGGCTGCACAAGAAGCAACCGGCATGGTCCACCCAGACACCCTATGACGAACCGATACCACACGGTCCTTCTTCTTGCTGTCTGTTCTACGCTAGCCGTCGCCCTCCATCCTCGGGATGCGAATGGGCAGGCCGACGCGACCGACCTGGAGGTCGACATCGTCAGCCTGATGTCGCAAGACGGGGCGGTCACTTCGCGCGTCGACATCTACTCCCGGATACCTCTCACCGAGCTGTCGTTCCAGCCTTCGCCCGAAGGCTTCGTCTCCCGCTACCGAATTGCCGCCGAGATCGTCGAGGTTCGTGACGACGGACGACGGGGCAACCCGGTACAGAGCCCGATCTGGGATCGAACGGTCCGGGTACCCAACTTCGCGGAGACTCGTGACAGCACACGCTACGACTATACGACCCACACCCTCTTCCTCAAGCCCGGCCGCTATGTCGTCGAGGTCAACTTGATCGGCGAGGAAGGCGGTCAATCGTACTCCAAAGAGATGGCCGTCCGAGTGAAGGCCTTCGACCGTCCGGTTTCGATCAGCGATGCCCTCCTGCTTGAAGACTACAACACCTCAACGGGCCGCGTGCTTCCCACAGTGGCGGACCGACTGTCATCCGACTTGCTCGGCTTCTCGGTGATGTATGAGATCTACACGGACAGCCTGCAAAGTGTGACGATCGGAAGACAGATCTTCAGGATCTCGGACACGCTGACCGAGGGCGACGAAGATCCGAAGGCTGCCGCCGAGCTCGTGTTTGCCGAGGAGGAGGAAAAGAATCTAGGCGCGAAACGGACGCAGCACGTGGTAACGCTCCCCATGAACGAGCTCCGACTGGGGCGCTACATCGTTCGGCTGGCCGTGAACGACGGGGACGGGACTCTGCTGGATGCATCCGAGAAAGTCTTCTCCGTCGACTGGACGGGGCTCGCATCCTACATCCTCGACATCGACGAGGCCATCGCGCAGCTCCGGTACATCGCCAAGCGGAACGAGATACGCCACATCAGTGAGCCGGAGTCGCGTTCGGTGCGGCTCTCCCGATTCCACGACTTCTGGCAGAAACGTGACCCCTCGCCGGGCACTCGCCGGAACGAACGGATGGAGGAGTACTACTACCGCGTGTATCACGCCAACCAGCGCTACGGCTCTCTCACCGATGGGTGGGAAACGGATCGGGGCCAGGTCGTCGTCCTCTTCGGAGAACCGGACCACATCGACAGCCATCCGTACAACTTCAACGTAGAGCCCTACGAGATCTGGTACTACTACGGCATCGGCCGCCGGTTTATCTTCGTGGACCGATCCGGGCTCGGGGACTATCGGCTGCTGGTGCCCATCTGGGACGAACGGACCCGGCTTAGATAACTGGTTTCTGGTGCCGGTCGTCGCTGAGGATGCCCATCGCCGGGGCATCCTTTGTTTTTTCTGCCATTTACTGACCTCCAGCCGCGCATGCCAATGCGAATCGTGTACATGGGGACGCCCGAGTTTGCCGTCCCGGCCCTGGAGATTCTGGAGGCGAACGACTTCCGGCCCACGGCGGTCGTCACCGCGCCGGACCGGCCGCGGGGAAGGGGGCGGAAGGTTCGACCATCGGCGGTGAAGCGCGCCGCGCAAGAGCTCGGCATCGAGACGATCCTCCAACCGGAGTCGGTCAAGGACCCCGATTTCGCCCTCGAGGTGCAGGCGCTCGAACCGGACATCATCGTGGTGGTGGCGTTCAAGATCCTTCCGCCGGCGGTCTACGAGGCTGCGCGTCTCGGGGCGTTCAATCTGCACGGTTCGTTGTTGCCCAGGTATCGCGGCGCCGCGCCCATTCACCACGCCGTGCTGAATGGCGATCGACGCACAGGTGTCACGACGTTTTTCCTAAAGCAGAAGGTCGACACGGGCGACATGATTCTGCAGCGTGAGATGTCGATCGGCCCGGACGACACGACCGGGGACGTTCACGATCGCATGATGACTGTCGGAGCGGAGGCTGTCCTCGACACGGTTCGGATGATCGAGCGAGGCGAGGTCCCCTCGATTCCCCAGGACGACTCGTTGGCGACGCCCGCTCCCAAGGTGTTCCGGTCCGACGCGGAGATCGACTGGAGTGCGTCGTCAGAAAGCGTGCACAACCGCATTCGTGGCATGTCACCGATTCCGGGTGCCTACACGTATCACGGCGGGCATGTGCTCAAACCCCTGAGGTCGCTCAGGCGTCCGGGCCTCGGTGCGCCGGGAACTGTTCTAGCAGCGGAGGCCGAGCTGATCGTGGCCTGTGGCGAAGGCGCGGTAGAGCTGGTCGAGGTACAGCTCGAAGGGCGGCGGCGCATGACAGCCGCCGAACTGCTCCGCGGATATGCAATTGACCGGGGCGAACGCCTCGGGGAGAAAGCCTCGTGACCGGGGACCGTGCGGATGCGAGCGGCAGGCATGCAGTTGTTTCGGTGAGTGAATATATTCGAGGCCGCAGAGAACGGTGTTTCTGCCGCGCCCGGCATCCATCTAACGGCTACTCTTCTTTCGGTTTACTCCGCCCGGCTGTTGACACCCCGGCCGACCGCGAAACCGTCCGTCGATCCGCATGGAGAAGGATCCTCTACTCTCGATCAAGCACTGGACTCCGCCGTCTGTCCCGCGGCTGCTAACTGTCCGCGACCGGCTTCAGGAGCGAGACAATGTGACGGCCGCGTCCCTGACGGCTCGGGCGCGCCAGTCCCTCCTGATGCAGCTCGGGTCGTCGAGGCACGTCGAGGAATGCACCTTCTCGCACGGCGCGCTCGGCATCGCCGTCGACCACACCGTGTTCTTCGACGGGTTCGCACTGCTGGTGCCGGTCCGGGACGGGATAGCAGTGGCGATCCGTCGCAACGACGATGACGTCTCGCACCTTGTTTTCGAGGGAGAGGAGTATTGCTGGAGCTTTGATGCCGTCGACGACAGCCTGCCCCTTCCCGACGCTCCGTGGTGGGCCCGGGCGGTCATGCTGGTGGTTCGCGACGTTGCGCGGGAGCACGGTCAGGTAGACGTCTCGGTGGTCAGCACCATCGTCCCGTCATGCGAGGAATCGTACGGCGCCGCACTTTGTATGGCGTCCCTCCACACACTCCAGGCACTCTTCTCGGTCGTGGTCGAGGAGCACGACCTGTACGCGACCGCCACTCGGGCGATCGTCGAGTCGACGGATCGGCCGTGCAGCGTGGCGTACGCGATCGCCTCGGACGCCGGACAGCCGGGGAGCTTCGTTTTGGTCGATGCCGGCTCGCTGCGATACATGGACTTTCCGGTCAGTCTTCAAGCGGCTGCAGGGCTCGCCCTGGTAGAGACGGGCTCAAGCGTCAGGTCGGTCGACGAGATCATCGAGCGTCGACGGAAAGATGTTCTCGACATCACGGAAAGGCTCCGCTCGAAGCCGTTTCCTGAACTCGGCTCGCTGCGGGATCTGGAGCACAAGGACCTGGAGCTGGCCGAGAAGTCGCTGCCCCGTTCCCATCGACCCGTGATCCGCCACCTGGTCCGCGAAAACCAGCGTGTACACCGTCTGGTGGTGGCGGCGCGGAACGGTGACTGGCAGTTCTTCGGCGCCCTCATGCTGATGTCGCACTCATCCCTGAGCCGGGACTTCGGTCTCACGGTCGCCGAGACAGACGCTGTTGTCGAGCTCGCCGAGGACCACAGCGCGGATGGAATACACGGGGCAAAGGCACTCGGCACCGCCGGTGCGGTGGTTGTCATCGGGCAGCCGTTCGTCGTGCCGCAGTTCGTAGACCGCGTGCGGGCAAGCCTGGAAGAACGATTCTCAATATCTGCGAATACCGTACTTTTGTAAGTCCCACGGCGGGTCCGTGGACCCGTGAATCCCATCGCGACGATCGAATGACAGAATTTGACATTGCCGCCGTCAACGAGCGGATCGCCAAGGAAAGCCGCTTCGTGGACGACCTCGTTACGGAGATCGGACGAGTTGTTGTCGGACAGCGGTATATGATTGAGCGGCTGCTGATCGGCTTGCTGGCCGAGGGGCACGTACTCCTCGAGGGGGTGCCGGGTCTCGCAAAGACGCTGACGGTGAGCTCTCTCGCCCGCGCGATCGGGACGGGATTTCAGCGAATCCAGTTTACTCCTGATCTGCTCCCGGCTGACCTTCTCGGGACGCTCGTCTACAACCAGAAAGAGGCCGACTTTTTCATCAAGAAGGGCCCGATTTTTTCGAATATCATACTGGCGGACGAGATCAATCGCTCGCCGGCCAAGGTTCAGAGCGCCCTGCTGGAGAGCATGCAGGAGCGTCAGGTGACGATCGGCGAGACGACGTTCCCGCTCGAGGAGCCCTTCCTCGTTCTGGCGACGCAGAACCCCATCGAGCAGGAGGGCACCTACCCGCTGCCCGAGGCGCAGGTCGATCGCTTCATGCTCAAGATCAAGGTCTCCTATCCGTCGCGCCGCGAGGAGCTCGAGATCATGCGGCGCAACGCTCGCACCGGAGAGAAGGTCGAGGTCCAGAAGGTCGTCACGCCGGCGCAGATCCTGGCCGCGCGGAAAGTTATCAACGACCTCTATGTCGACGAGAGGGTCGAGCAGTACATGGTGGATCTGGTCATGGCCTCCAGGGATCCGGGAGACCACAAGCTGGCCGACCTGGGTCCGCTGATCCAGTACGGGGCCTCGCCCAGGGCGTCGATCAACCTGAATCTCGCCGCACGTGCGCACGCGTTCCTGAGGCACCGGGCCTACGTGACGCCCGAGGATGTCCGGTCCATCGCCATGGACGTACTTCGTCACCGCGTTGCGATCACCTACGAGGCGGAAGCGGAAGAGATCGACAGCGAGCAGATCGTGCAGAAGATCCTCGACACGATCGAGGTTCCGTAGTAGAACACTAACACCAGCCTGCCTTCAGCCTGCGAACCCAACGTCATGGCCCATCAACCCATCGCCTACCAGAAGGAGTCGATCACGGTGCCGTTCCTTGTCGAGCACCTGCGCACGGCGGTGGGAGTCGACCTCGAGTCGGTGAACGGACTCACGGGCGAGGGCAGGAACGTCACCGAGAGCAACCTGCACAGACCGGGCCTCGCCCTGGCGGGGTACATCGACCTTTTCACATACCAGCGGGTCCAGGTTCTGGGCAACACGGAGAACCAGTTCCTCATGCATCTGGAGGGCCGTGATCGCGCGAAGGCGTTTCGAAACCTCGTCAAGTTCCCGGTGCCCTGCATCTTCCTGACCGAGGGCAATAAGCTTCTGAAGTCGCTCGTGAACATGGCGACAAAAGAGGGCATTCCCATCTTCCGCACCGCGCTGCCCTCGATGGAGTTCATGTCGGTGCTTCGGGACTTTCTCATCGACCAGTTTGCACTCCAGCAGTCCATTCATGCCTCGCTCGTAGACGTATACGGAATCGGTCTGCTGCTTACGGGAAAAGCGGGAATTGGAAAGAGCGAGGTGGCGCTGGATCTGGTCGAGAGGGGTCACCGCCTCGTTGCGGACGACGTCGTGATTGTTACGCGGAAAGAGGAGAACCTGTTGATGGGCTCGGGGACGGATCTCGTCCAGCACTTCATGGAGATCCGCGGTCTCGGGCTCGTCGATGTTCGGGCGATGTTCGGCATCCGGGCGATCCGATTCCAGAAGCGTGTCGAGGTCGTCGTCAACATGCACGTCTGGGACCCGGACGAGGAGTACACGCGGCTCGGCATGGTCGACGATACCCGGCAGATACTGGGGGTCGACATGCCGCTGGTGAAGTTGCCGATCACGCCGGGCAAGAACGTGACGGTTCTATGCGAGGTGATCGCGATGAACCATCTGCTGGCGCACTACGGTTACAACGCGGCCGACGTGTTTGCGCAGCGGTTGTCCGACCGGATCGAGGATAACTCGAAGGGCATTCCGAAGCGCGGAATCGAGTACTTCGAGCACGACTACGAGTAGGGAAGCGATCCGACTACTCAGTGGTGCAAGCCTTTCTCTACAGACCCCTGTAAGGACTAATGATCGGAAAGAAGGTCGAACACTACGAGATCGTCGAGCGACTCGGTTCGGGCGGAATGGGTGTGGTCTACAAGGCCATGGACTTGAAGCTCGATCGCATCGTCGCGCTGAAGTTCTTGCCTCTGGCCCTGAACTCCGATCCCACCGTAAAAGAACGCTTCATTCAGGAGGCCAAGGCTGCGTCGTCTCTGGACGACCCGCATATATGTACGATTCACGATATCGGGGAGTCTGACGAGGGTCAACTGTTCATCGTGATGGCCTTCTATGATGGCGACACGCTCAAGCGCCTTATCGATGACACGACGATCGGGATGGCCGAAGCGTGTGGGATTGCGCGCCAGATGGCGTTGGGGCTTGGCGCGGCGCATGACGCAGGTATCGTGCACCGGGACGTGAAGCCGGCCAACGTAATGGTGACCTCCAAGGGGCAGGTGAAATTGCTGGACTTTGGCGTCGCCAAGCTCGGCGAGTCATCGGACCTGACGCGCGCGGGCTCGACGATCGGGACGGCGGCCTATATGTCCCCGGAGCAGGCCCGGGGAGATGCAGTGGATACCCGGTCCGATATCTGGTCGATCGGCGCCGTTCTGTATGAGATGCTTGCCGGTGCGCGTCCATTCAGCGGAGGATACGATGCTGCGATCACGTACTCGATCCTGAATGAGGAGCCGGCTCCCATTCCCGGTATTCCGGACGCCGTGGCGTCCATCGTCTCCAGGGCGCTCTCGAAAGACGTCGACGAGCGGTACCGGTCGGCCATCGAGATGGCGAACGATCTCGCGGAGTTCTCGGGGGATCTCGTTCTGCAAACCGCCACGCGGCCGGCGACGGACCGGCCGCGCTCGGCGGCACCCGCAATGCAGGGAGTCGTCCTGCGATTTTGTATCGGGGCGGCCGTTGTCCTCGGGGTCCTCTATGCCGCGATGATCGGCTTCGGACTTCCGGACTGGGTGTTTCCCGCCGGGGTACTGCTGGCCCTGATCGGGCTGCCGATCGTTCTGTATGGGGCTTCCCTGGATCGGAAGCGGGAGGCGCTCAACACCGGCGAGCGCCAGAAGTTGACCGGCCTGAAGGCGTGGCTGACCACCCGGCGCGCGTATCAGGGCGGGCTGCTGGCGGGCACCGGCCTCATCGTGATGGTACTGGGATTCGTCGGCCTTCGGACCGCGGGGGTCGGCCCGTTCGCGACCCTGATCAGTGGAGGGACCCTCTCTGAGCAGGACCTGTTGATCGTGGCGGACTTCGAGAATCAGACGCCCGATCCGACGCTCGGGTTGACCGTCACGGAGGCCTTTCGGATCGACCTCTCGCAGTCGACAGCCATCCGTTTGATGGATCGGTCTGCGATCCAGTCGGCTCTTCAGCGCATGGAGGTCAACCCGGACACCGCCTTGACTCCTAGTATCGCCCTGGAGCTTGCGGAACGGGAGGGTGCCAAAGGAATCATCGAAGGCGACATCAACGCCGCCGGAGCGGGATTCATCCTGAACGCAAGGATCGTCTCGGGTGTCGACGGTTCGCAACTGGCGGCCTATCGAGAGAACGCCCGCTCCGACGAGGATATCCTGGACGCTATCGACAGACTGTCGGCCAAGCTCCGGGAGGAGATCGGAGAGTCGCTCGTCAACATCCGGTCTGGCGAGGGGCTCAGTCACGTTACGACGTCCAATACGGAGGCACTCCGACTGTTCACTGAAGCTGACAAGGTGGCCAGCTCGGGGCGATTCGAAGAGGCGCTTGGACTGATCCGTCGCGTGATTGCGATGGACTCCAACTTTGCGATGGCATACCGGAAGAAGGCGGTGCTGCACGGCAACATCGGTGACCGCGCCGACTCATCGGAGGCGGCTATCAAAAAGGCCTACGAACTCAGGGACAAGCTACCGCTCAGGGAGCGCCTGTTGGCGGAGGCGTACTATGCC
>JBFGEP010000065.1:0-8713 GCA_041580055.1 Rhodothermales bacterium
CG
This sequence comes from Rhodothermales bacterium, assembly GCA_041580055.1. Lineage (GTDB taxonomy): Bacteria > Bacteroidota > Rhodothermia > Rhodothermales > JABDKH01 > JABDKH01. Next base: position 3 of record JBFGEP010000065.1, read on the forward strand.
CTCCGGAATTTGACGAAGCGAGGGACTTTGAGCTGGGTGTCGGCCGCGTGGTGCGACTGGTAGGCGAAAGGACCCAGTACGGGTACGTCGACGCGAGCGGCAAGTACGTGTGGTACCCGACGGACTAGACTCCGCCGGAGCTGCTCGCTGCCCTCACGGCCTGACTCTGGCGGACAAGTCGCCCGGGCAAATTTTTTTGCTCAGCAGCAGCGGAAACCCAGGCTCGCCGCTCGCATTTCCGTTATTAGGCTTCCGGGGCAACGGAAAACGAGGCAATGACCTTATCGCTGAATCGACCGTTTGCAGCAATTGCGACTTTGGCGCTTCTAGCTGTCATTGCGGGGTGTCAGATATCGGGGCCGGACCTCTCCGGGTCCGAGCTCGGCTCGCTCGAGAGACGAATCATGGAGCTCATCGGCGATGCGCCTGCACAGTCGGCTTCCGCATGCCGCACGATCGCATTCGGAAAGAAGCCGTGTGGCGGACCCTGGTCTTACCTGGTCTACTCGGCCGAGCACACGAACGAGGACGAGCTCATCGAGCTGGTCGAGTCCTACAACCGGATGCAGGACCGATTGAATCGGGAGCAAGGGCTGATATCCGACTGCGCGATCGTCGGCGAACCTGAAGTTGACCTGGTGGACGGCCGCTGCAGCGCCGTGCCTTAGGGGTCACGGACGGGTCTATTCCGAATCTGGCGTCTTCGGTCGTACTTCGGCCGGAACACCGTTGCCACCTATCGGCAACTTGCTGCCAGGAAACTGCCTGACATGCTCCGCCGCGACGGGGCGCCCCTGGCCCTGCGCAACCGGTGAGGTCTCGTGCACCACGAAGTCCGAGTGCGGCAGCGTGTCCGAGTGATACCGCGCGGCTCGGGCCGCTTCCCGCATCGACTCGTCCCCGTTGACCCGAAGCTCCTTGAACAGGTTCAGAATCCGCAGCTCCAGAAGATCAAACACGTGCTCGAACGCCGTGCGGTCCCGCTCGTACGCCTCTCCGCGTTCGCCCGCTCTGAGAATGGCGTCCATCTTCGAAAGTGAAGCCGTCATCGCGTAGAGGTAGGTCGCGACCTTCGCAATGCGCCCCTGGTCGACCTGCCGCTGAATGATCTTCTCCCGATGCCACTTGCTGACGAGCTTGTAGTTGTACGAGAGGCTGCGGACGAGCTTCGTGAGGCGCAGCGCATACGCGTTCAGCGCCGGGTGCAGTCCGGTGACGGACGGCGTCGGAGGCTTGACACCCAGGAAGAGCTCCGCGCCCAGCTGTATCGCCCTCCTGAGGATCGTCGGCCGGAGCCCGTTCTCCAGAATGCGGTTGAGGTTAGCGGACACGGACTCGCCTCCGTTCCACCCCATCGCCTCCTGGATGCCCAGCATGTGTTCTGCCAGCTGCTTTCCGCCGTACGCGAACACAAACGACAGCATAACCTCGTTCGAGCCCTCCACGATCCGGTGAATGCGGTTGTCGCGCCAGAGCCGCTCGAACTCGTTCTCCGTCATGTAGCCTTCGCCTCCCATGATCTGCATCGCATCGTCGATGGTCTCCCAGCCCATCTCGGAGCAGAAGACCTTGCAGATCGCGGTCTCGACCATGACGTCGCTGTCACCGCGGTCGAGAATTCCGGTCACGTTGTAGAGAAGCGCATCCATAGCGAACGTCAGAGCGGACATCCGCGCGATGCGTTCCTGAACAAGCTCGAAGTCCGCTATGGGTCGCCCGAACTGGTAACGCGTCTGGGCCCACTTCGTGGCCTGGTCCCTCGCACGCTTCGCGGCCCCTGTCACGCCCGCCGACAATGTGCAGCGTCCGTAGTTGAGGCACGTCAGTGCTACGTTGAGGCCTTTGCCCTCGCGATGCAGGAGGTTTTCCCGTGGGACCCTCACGTCGGTGAACCGGATCCTGCCCTGCCACGTCCCGCGAATACCCGTCTTGCTCCGGTTGTTCTCGAAGATGTCCACACCCTCCATGTCGGGAGTGCAGATGAGGGCGGTCACCACCTCCTTCTGCTCACCCGTCTCTGGGTCGGCGACGCTCTGCTTGGCCGTAACGGTGAGCAGCCCGCTTCGGTACGCGGACGTGCTCCACTTCTTCTCGCCGTTCAGGATGTAGTACTCGCCGTCGTCGCTCTTGACGCACCGCGTCTTCTGGCCGGCGGCATCCGATCCAACCTGAGGCTCCGAGAGGCAGAACGCGGACAGGTACTCGCGCGCCACATCCGGCAGGAAGCGGTTCTTCTGGTCTTCGGTGCCGAAGAGCATCAACGCCTTGCAGCCGATGGACTGGTGCGCCGACACCATAACAGCCGTCGAGCCGCAATAGCTGCCGATCTTCTCCAGCACCCGGTTGTAGCTCGACACGCCGAGTCCGAGTCCGCCGTACGACTCCGATATCGTCATTCCCATTACGCCCATCTCGAACAGTCGATCGACGACCCAATCGGGTATGCGCTCTTCCTGGTCGATCTGTACGGCCGGATGCTCGTTGCGCAGGTACTCGTCGAGGCGCTGAAGCAAGTCATCACACTTGTCGCGCTCCTCCTGCGATACTTCGGGATACGGCAACACGAGCTCGCTTCTGAAGCGGCCCCAGAAGAGATTCTTGACGAAACCCATCTCCGAGGGCTCCGGGCCGAGCATGATCTCGATGTCTTCGATCATCTTGCGATCTCGCTCGGAGACCATCTTCAGACTGCTGAGCGTTGCTGTGGACATTTCAGAACTCCGTTGGATTGGAATTTTGGGCCCGCCGGGAGAGGTGCGCGGGGTGTTTATGCTAATCACTCACCGCTTTCAAACGGTCTGGCTGGAAGCGCTTCCGAAAACAATCTGACAACAGCTCGAAGCGGCTGTTCCGGCGCCGCGGCGCAGCAGGTTTCATTTCACAGTAAACGAGACGTTCGGTGGATCTTGCCGTACACACGGTGTCTATCTTCCGCCAACTCACCCGTCGGCATCGGTGGCTAAATCCGGTTCATTCATAGAGAAGCTGAGGACGGCGCAAACGCAGTCCGCCTCCCTGCTCTGCGTCGGGCTCGATCCCGACCCGATGCGCCTGCCCGAGGTCGTGACCCGCGACATCCCCGTTCACGAGGCCGTCCTCCGATTCTGTCTCGATATCATCGAGGCTACGTGGCATTATGCATGCGGCTTCAAGGTCAACTTCGCTTTCTTCGAGGCGCTGGGCTCCGAAGGGTGGAACGTCCTCGAAAAGGTGGTGTCGGCCATTCCGGAGTCCAGGATCAGGATCGCTGACGCGAAACGGGGCGACATCGGGAACACCGGGCGCTTCTACGCCGAGGCCATACTTGGACGCATGAACTTCGACGCCTGTACGGTCTCGCCGTACATGGGCCGCTCGTCAGTTCAACCCTTCCTGCAGTATCGGGGAAAGGGTGCCTTCGTTTTAGCGCTCACCTCCAATCCCGATGCCGCCGAGATCCAGTCGTGGCCGGAGCAGGGGTCACCGCTCTACCTGCACGTGGCCGAACGTGCGGTCGGCTGGGGCCGGAGCGAGCCGGGAGACGTCGGCCTGGTTGTGGGCGGAACGGATACAGCAGGGCTAGCGGCCGTACGACGGGTCTGTCCGGAGGCGCCGTTCCTCGTGCCGGGCATCGGAGCTCAGGGTGGAGACCTGCGCGGCGTGCTGAGCTCCGGGCTCACGGAGCAGGGAACGCTCCTCATCAACAGCAGCCGGGGCATTCTGTATTCCGGCTCCGGGGATGACTACGCGGCCCGCGCCGCCGACGCTGCGCAGGCCCTGCGCGACGAAATCCACGCGGCGGCCGCCGGCTGATCGAAACAAGGGCGGGTTACGGTGCGGGCGGTTCGGGTGTCAGGGTACTGACTGCCAGCCAGCCTCACGCACCCACCCTGACGCCCACAGACACATCCCGACTCGCGGTCCTCTGCGACGCACTTGAGCCCCCCGGCGGCAGAGCCCGTCAGGTCGACATCAGCCGTGTGCCGGAGGCTCTGGTTCACGAAATCTGGAGACGTCGGGAATTCGAGCACCGCCACCTTGAAACCGTCAGCGGACAGGCGGTCGTGGTGCTCGATACGGGGCGGCACAACCGAGACGCAGGCCCGGACTTCGTTAACGCTCGGATTCGCATCGGAGCTACGGAATGGTTCGGCGACGTCGAGATTCACCGATCGTCCGCGGAGTGGCTGCAGCACGGCCACCAGACCGACGCTCGCTACAACAGCGTGATACTCCACGTCGTGCTCATTCCCGATCTCTGGACGGGCAGCCTGAGCCGCCGGGACGGGACACAGATACCGGAGGTCGCGCTGTCAAGCTTCCTTCGTCGACCGCTGCGGGGGCTGCTTGCCACCATCCGGTCGGACGAGGGCGGTTCGCTCCCGTGCGAGGCTTCCTGGAACCGGCTTCCGAACGGTCTGGTCGACAGCCTGATGCAGGACCTCGGCCAGGCACGGTTCGCGAGAAGGGTACTCTCGGTGGGTCGCCAGCTTGCCGACGGCGACGACCTTGAGCAAGTGTTGTTCGTCCGCGTGCTCGCGGCATTGGGTTACGCCAAGAACCGTGAGCCGATGGCGGAGCTCGCCCGCCGCCTGCCGCTGGACCAGCTGCGCAGACTGAATACTCCGGCGGACGTCGAAGCGGCGCTGCTCGGTGCGGCCGGTCTCATCCCCAACGGCGAGATCAGCGGCGGGCCGGACGATCGCCAGTACGTCGAACAGCTGCGCGCCCGCTTTTCGATTCTCTCCGAGACGATGAACGTCCAGCCCATGCGGCCCGAGCAGTGGCTCTTCTTCCGCCTCAGGCCCTCCAACTTCCCTCCGCTGCGTCTCGCCCAGGCAGCCTCGCTCGTTGCCCGGGGCGCTCTTGCCGGCCCGAGTGCCGTGGGGCACTTCCGTGATATCGTCCTGTCCGCCGGACGACCACTGGCCGCACTCCGAGAGGCGCTGTCGATCTCGCTGCCCGAGTTCTGGCTTTCACACGTCAGGTTGGAGCGGACGTCGACCCACCGCCGCGCATCGCTCGGACGATCACGCGCGGACCGCATCATTCTGAATGCGGTGCTGCCTGTCGTTGCCTTCTCAGCCGGCGAGCCGCCAAACCACGAAGTGCTGTCTCGGGCCCGCGAGGTGGTTCGCGGGATTCCGGCCGAAGACGACGAGGTCACACGCAGTTATGCGGCAATGGGTGCGAGACCCGAGTCTGCGGAGGAGTCGCAGGGCCTCCACGAGCTGAGCGCGACCCTCTGCAGCCGCGCAGGATGCCTCGGTTGTCGAGTCGGCCGGTTTATATTGTCCAGGTAGCTTAAGCAAAGTCCAAGCGCCAAATGGATGCTCCCATCGTCCGCCTGGTACGAATGACCTTTCAGTCCGACAGAGTCGACGACTTCCTGCAGATGTTCAATCGGGTCGCCGGCTATATCCGGTCCTCGCCCGGTTGCCTGAGCCTCGAGCTCCTCGGGGACGAGGAAGACGAGCGCGTGTTCACGACCTACAGCCTCTGGACGTCGTCTCGAGACCTGGAGCAGTATCGTCTGAGCCCGCTCTTCGAGGAGACCTGGAGGATGACTAAGCAGATGTTTGCCGAGAGTCCTGAGGCGGTCAGCTACCGCGTGGTCCGTTCCTCCGACGAAATCGACCAGCTCGCCGGCTCACCGGGAGACACCTGAACCGAAGCGCGCCGAGTGGGAGCTACGACCCGCGGGGCACGACGTCGCCGAGGTCCGGTGCCGCGGCCGACGCCTGCATGCGTAGGAAGTACGGCGGGACCTGTTGATACTTTCCCGGATCGACTTGTCGTTCTCGAGCCCCTGCCCCGCGTGCAATGAGGTGCCGATAGCGATTCCGCATTCGATGCTGATCGGTAACAATGCTCCGCAGCACGACGCTCAATCCGCGGTAGCTCCCGAAGCCGGTGCGCAGATCTGCGGCAAGTTCTCCATGCCGCATCGCTGCAGCCGCATGCTCCTCGACAGCGAGTCGAAAGGCTGTCACGACCGGTACGAGTGCGTCGTTGAAAGCGGCGGCGGCCTCCAGCCCTGACAGGTCGGTCCGTGCACGTGCAAGTGACCGCTCAAACTGCTCGTTGGCTTCAGCTATCGCGGCAGCCGTCTTCTCCTCCGTCCCGTAGCCGCCATACGTTCGGCAACCGGTCAGACCAAAGACAATGATTGATGCGAGCAAGCCGCTGCGCGCAAATCTGGTAATGTCGTGCACGAGCAGTATTCCTTCGTTCTTGGGGACTTTGCACCGCGAGCTTCGCCGCTCCGAGCGCCAGGATCAGATAACCGTTCCGGCAGGAATGGAGACGTTCTTCGGTATCACCACGATGCCGTCGCGAATGTACAGATTCTCTCGTTCACCCTCCTGCACGCCTTTCTCATTGGTGATGATGCAATCGGGACCGATGCTCACGTTACGGTCGATGATGGTGTTCTCGATCCGCGAATTGGCTCCGACCCCCGGTCGGTCGGGCCCGTTCCTTATCTCTCGTATCTCCGGATCCGTCCACGGATAGTAGTCCGCGCCCATGAACACGGTGTTTTTGATCGTGGCGCCATGATCAATGAACGAACGTATACCGACTACGGAGTTGGTTATCTCGGCATCGACGATGACGCAGGCCTCTGCAACGATCGACCGCGTGATCTTCGAATTCTGGATCTTGGCCGGCGCCAGCATTCGCGCGTTCGTGTAAAGGGGCATCTTCGGGTTGAACATGTCGAAGTCGGGCTCTTCCTTCGCCAGCGCCAGGTTGGCATCGTAGAAGGACCGAATCGTCCCGATGTCGCTCCAGTATCCACCGAACGGATAGCTCACGACGCGCAGGTCGTCGATTGCCGCGGGAATGATCGCGCCTCCAAAATCGTGCGCGTGCGGGCTCTGGTCCAGCAGATCGCGCAGCACTCCCTGGCTGAAGACATAGATGCCCATGGACGCCAGGAAGATGCGACCCGCCGCTTTCATTTCGGGAGCGACCGGGCTCTCCTTCCCTTCAAGTTGGTCCGCTGGTGGCTTCTCGTGGAATTCTGTGATGATGTGGTTGTCGTCCGTCTTCAGAATTCCGAACCCGGACGCCTCTTGAGCGGTGACGGGAATCGTTGCGATGGTGATGTTCGCGTCCGATTCCTTGTGATGCTTGAGCAGCTTCCGATAGTCCATTGAGTAGAGCTGATCGCCCGAGAGTACGAGCACGTAATCGTAGCGATAGCTCGTCAGGTGGGTCATGCTTTGCCGGACGGCGTCTGCGGTACCCTGAAACCAGTCCTTCGAGGACGGCGTCTGCTCAGCGGCGAGAATGTTGACGAAGCCGTTTCGGAATCGGTCGAACTGGTATGAGCGCGCGATGTGCCGGTTCAGGCTCGCCGAGTTGAACTGGGTCAGTACGAACATCCGATCGATGCCTGAATTCACGCAGTTCGAAATCGGTATGTCAATCAGCCGATACTTGCCGGCCAGCGGAACGGCCGGCTTGGAACGATGAAGTGTCAGGGGGTGCAGACGCGTGCCCGCACCACCGCCCAGGATTACACTGATGACCTCGTCCATATTGCCTCCAGTCCGCGCAAAGGGGCGCGCTGTCAATAGTTTGGGCTGACGGCCAGCCGTTCGCCTCCGGCTCCGCAATATACGATTTCGCGTGGCCGGCGGGAGTCCGGGCCGCGGCTCCTCCGGCCGATTTCGGGCGGCTCTTCGCGAGCCGTCGAAACCCGATCTGAATTACGCAGGTACACGACGGAACAGTACTTGGAATTTCACATGAGCGAGTCCACCCGCCAGATCGTTGAGGCCATCCGCCGAGAGCTGAGCTCGGCCCGCAGCCGACTGCTGCTGGCCAGACTGGCGACCGGGCTCGTTGTCAGCCTCGGGATAGCCCTCCTGCTGTGGCTGGTGTTCGCGGGAGCAGAGGCGCTGTTGTGGATGACTTCCGGCGGTCGGACGGCGGCAGTTGTAGCCGGCGCCATTCTTCTGGTGCTGCTTTTGGGGCGCCTGGTTCTTGAGCCGGTGGCCCGGCTCGCGCGATGGCTGAAAGAGCCGGTTGACGACAGGGTCGCCGATCTGGTCGAAAAACGCGTCCCCGCCACGCGCGACCGGCTGTTGAACCTGCTGCACCTGTCCACGGGCCGACACACCGAGAGCCCGGGCGATGTCGTGGACGCTGCTATCCGTATGCTGGCGGAGCCCATTTCGACGGTGTCTTTCGACGACGCGGAAGACTTTCGCAGCACCCGCCGCGCACTCCGGTATGCCGCCCTCCCGGCACTGGCGCTGGCAATCGTTCTCCTGGCGGCACCCGGGCCCTTTCTCGGCGCAACGTCGCGTCTCGCTCATCCCACGAAGGCGTTCAGCAAACCGGCACCGTTCACCCTCGCCGTCCAGCCGGGCGATACCGAGGTCATCCGCGGCGACTCGCTGAAGCTCGTGGTCGCCGTCGACGGAGAGGAAGGCGTGGTGCCCGAGATCAACATCCGGCGGTCGGGCGAGCGCACGATTACGACCGTCAGAACGGATGCTCGGGACGCAGGCACCTTCGCGTACGTCGAGCCAAACATCCGCCAGGACTTTGAGTATCGAGCGTCCGCGGATCCGGTTGTCTCTCCGTGGTTCAGAGTCATCGTTGTCGATCGACCGGCGGTCAGGCGGCTTCGGGCAGAAGTGGAAAGCCCCGCGTACTCCGGCATCGGAAAGACGGAGCTCCCGGACAACGTCGGAGACGTTACGGCGCTGCCCGGA
>JBFGEP010000066.1:0-8702 GCA_041580055.1 Rhodothermales bacterium
GAACGTCTGCGCCGCGGACTCGCCGCGTAGTACCTACGCCACGCCGGCCGACTTTAGAGCGTCCAGCACTTCGTCGTGCAGCAGGCCGTTCGTCGCAATCACGCCGCTGTTGCCCTCCAGCTTGCCCCCGAACGAATAGTCGAGAGGCCTTCCACGGATATCGGTGACGGTCCCTCCTGCCTCCTGGACCACGAGCGAGCCGGCGGCGTGATCCCATATCTTTTCGACATAATCGGGCCGGGTAGGCAACCGCATGTAAATCTCCGCCTGGCCCGACGCGACGATCGCATACTTCGCCTGGCTGTCGAGTCGAATCGAGTCCCGATGGATGCCCAGCACACCGGCCACGCGCGCAGCGTCACCGTGGGAGCTGTGCCCCGACTCGACAGACTCGCAGAACCGGGCGTTCGACGGGTCGCCGATCTCGCTCACGCTCACCGCCCGCCGGTCGCCGTCAACGAACAGAGACGTGGTCGTAACGCCTTCTGAACGGACGGCTACGAAGGCGACCCCCTTTACCTCTCCGTCGTTCGGGTCCATCAAGTTCGGGCAGCCCAGCACAGCAACCTGCGCCACACCGTCGACGATCAGTGCCAGCGCGACGGCGTACTGCTCTCCTCGCAGGAAGCCCTTTGTACCGTCGATGGGATCGAGCGTCCAGAAGCGGTCCGACCGGTTCCGGCTGCCCCCCCTGTCAATCCACGACAGTACCTGCTCCGCGGTTGCTTCAGGGACCTCCATGTGGACGTTCGTCAGCACCCGCTCGAGGATGGCTCGGTTGTCCGCAGTCCGAAGCATCGCCGCTGCCTCCTCGCCGATCACCGGGTCTGAAGGAAAATGCTGTCCGAGCATGCGACACACCAGAGCCTGGCTACCGAAATCCGCAACGGTCACCGGGCTTCGGTCTTTCTTGCTGAGCGTCGCCGGCTCGATGCTCACCTGCACGGCGTGACACAACCGCGCAGCCTCGCGAACCGCCTCGATCGCTACTTCAACCTCTGTGGTGTAAGCACCCGACATGATTACCCCTTCTCAATGATGACTCCCGTGATCCTGCATTTCCTCGAATCTCGGCAGCTCTGTGACGAATCGGACACCGTCTCCTGCCGCAACCCCCGTAAAGCAGTAGTGCTGCCGCCCGTTCGATATCAGCACATAACGAGCACCGACGACGATGTTGTATCGCCCTGCCTGGTCAAACACCGCCTGGTCGAGGACTACGTCTGGAGCCTTGCATTCGGCCAGAATGAGCGGCTTCCCGGCCCTGTCGTGCACCACGACATCCGCACGCCTGACCATGCCGTTGAACTCGAAAGCCTTCTCGACAGCCGTCAACCCGAGCGGTGCACCGACGATCGTCGTCAAGTACTGTAGAACCCGCTGACGCACCCCCTCCTCCGGCGTTAGCCGCACGAACTTCCTGCGCACCGGATCGAGTACGAAGGTTTTTCCCTCCCGGTTGGTCGTCTCGATCTCCAGATCCGGCAGCAGGAGTCCTGGCGCATCGGCTTTCGAGAACGAGAGGGTGTCTTTGGTCACGAGTCGACAGCGCTTTGCGGGGAAGATATCGAAGGGCTTTTCGCTCAGCTGATTTGCGCCTCACGTGAACGCCCCGCCAGCAAATACAGGACGGCCATTCGAACGGCGACGCCATTGGTCACCTGGTTGAGAATGACGGCCCGCTCGTGGTCCGCCACTTCACTGGCAAGCTCCACGCCGCGGTTGATCGGCCCGGGATGCATAATGACCAGATCGCTGTACCGATCAAGGTGCTCCTGCTTGATGCCGTATTGCTCGTGGTACTCGCGCAGGCTGGGAAACAGGCTTCCCTCCTGCCGCTCGAGCTGGATCCGAAGAGCCATCGCAACGTCGCAGCCCTCGAGCGCCTCGTCAAGACGATGCGTGACCCGTGCTCCCATGGACTCGATTCCGTAGGGCATCATGGTGGCAGGCCCGCAGAGCGTAACCTTCGCCCCGAGTGCACGCAGCCCGTGAATATTGGAACGGGCAACACGGCTGTGTCCGATGTCTCCTATGATGGAGATGTTGCGGCCTTCAAGTGACGGGAAGATATCCGTCATGGTCAGCAGATCAAGGAGCCCCTGCGTCGGATGCTCGTGCGCTCCGTCTCCGGCGTTTATGACCACCGCGTCCACGCATCGTGTCAGGAAATGCGCCGCTCCCGCCGACCGGTGACGGATCACGACCATGTCGATCTTCATCGCCTCGATGTTGCGGGCCGTATCTCGCAGCGTTTCTCCCTTCGATACGGAAGAGGCTGTCGAAGAAAAATTCACCACATCTGCCGAGAGGCGCTTCTCGGCGAGCTCGAACGAAATGCGCGTCCGCGTGGAAGACTCGAAGAATAGATTCACAACCGTCACGTCCCTCAGCGTCGGAACGCGCTTGATGGGTCGGTCGAGAACTTCTCTGAACTCCCGCGCGGTCGCGAGAATCAGCTCGATCTCTTCGCGCGAGTAGGTCGCGAGACCCAGCAGATGCCGATGGTTGAGCGCGGCGAGCGCACCTCCACCGGAATCCGGACCCGGATCCCCCTGGGTCGGTGGCGGCATCGGAGTGGTTTCTGTTTCCGTCTTCACGCCGCCCTCGGATTATTGACCAGCCATACTCCGTTCAACTCATCGATCTCAGACACTCTCACGCGCACTTCTTCACCTTCCATCGTGGGGACGTGACGCCCCACGATGTCCGCCCGGACGGGCAATTCCCTCAGGCCTCGGTCAACGACGACCAGCAATGTCACGGACGCAGGACGTCCCATATCCATCAAAGCGTCGAGAGCCGCTCGCACTGTTCGGCCGGTGTACAGGACATCGTCCACCAGCACGATGTGGCGGTCGGAAACGTCAAACGGGATGTCGGTGGCTCGGACCACCGGCTGCTTCAGGCGCAGCCGAAAATCGTCGCGGTACATCGTCGCATCGAGGACGCCCACGTCGAGGCTCACTCCCTCGACAGAGAGGATACGGTCCCGCAGCCTTCTGGCAAGGTGTACACCGCGCGTCTGCATCCCGATGAGACCGAATGTCTCGGCCGTCTCGGCCCGGACATCCAGCACATCCACGATCTCGCGCGCCATGCGGTCGAGCGTGCGGTTGAGATCCCCCTCCGTCATGAGCTGGGCTTTGACGACGTCCTGCGGCTCCATGGTTCGAATTTACGGGATTTATCCTTGCTGATCGCCGCGCGCACAAATGATTCATGCTCCGCCCCGGGCCCCTTCTGGCGGATCCGCACACGACGTTTCACGTTCTCTAGATTCATTCCCGAACCTTCGATGGCAGAGCAAAACACGGCCCTTCGGTTCCTCGACCCCACCGTGGTGTCGCGCCTGGACAACATGGAAATCAAGGCGCGCATGATCGTCGAGGGGTTCATGACCGGCCTCCACCGCAGCCCGTACCACGGGTTCTCGGTAGAGTTCGCAGAGCACCGACCGTACAACCCGGGCGACGAGCTCCGCCACGTGGACTGGAAGGTCTATGCCAAGACGGATCGGCACTACGTAAAGCAGTACGAGGAGGAGACGAACCTCCGTCACTACGTGGTCCTGGATACGTCTACCTCAATGCGCTACCGCCACGCGGGCGCCATGAGCAAGCTTGAGTACGGGACGTATCTCGCGGCGGCCCTCCACTACCTGATGATCAAACAGCGCGACGCCACCGGCCTGATCGCTTTTGATGACGAGATCCACACGTACTACCCGCCCAAGAGCTCAAACCGCTACATCCGTCAGCTTCTCGGACGGCTCGAACGGATTCTCGGGTCCGCCCCGGACGACAGAAGCACTGCGGCAGCGAGTGCCCTGGGCCGAATCGCAGAACGAATCACTCGAAGGTCGTTTGTAGTGATCGTGACGGATCTCTTTGAGAACCTGCAGTCACACGATGCCCTTCTCAAGTCCCTGCGCCACCTTCGATATCGCGGGCACGAGGTTCTGGTCTTCCATGTGCTGGAGAGCAGTAGCGAGAGGCGCTTCGACTTTCCTAACGTCCCGATGGTCTTTCGGGACATGGAGACCGGCGAGGAGATTACCCTGCAGCCGGCCCAGCTTCGAGAGAACTACCGCGAGTCCGTCCGCACGTTCAGCGAACGATTTCGGGTCCGCTGTCGAGAGTACAATATCGACTTCGTGGAGATCGACACCGAGGAACCGTACGACACCGCGTTGCTGGCTTACCTCAACAAGCGCCGGCGCCTCGCCTGATCCGGGGACTCGAAGTGAACGCCGACTAGAAAACCGCCGGGGCGTTGACGGCCTCGACGCGCACGACCTGCGGGACGCTTCTTTTGATTGCCTGCTCGATACCCGCCCGCAGGGTCATGGTGCTCATCGGACACGTACCGCACGCCCCCAGCAGCTCGAGCTCGACGACCATCTCGGGGGTTATGTTCAAGAGCCGGACCGATCCCCCGTCCGCCATCAAGTACGGCCGAAGCACGTCGAGGGCCTCCTCGATCTTCGTTCGAAGCTCGGAATCGGCGGCCGGATCATATCCGCCGGCAGAATCGGCTTTCGGGTTTTCGTTCCGGTCCTTCATCGAGTGGCGAGGGTGTGCAACGCGTCCGGCAGCCCGCTTGACGCCGTGTCCAGGCGCGTCACCGGTAGAGGATTTCTACCTTTTGTGAGGGCTCAAGATCCGCGTTCCGCATCTCCACCTGCCGCACCGTCTCGTCCGCCAGCCGCACAAACGCCTGCGCGCTCATGGAGTCCGGACGACCCGTCACGATCGGCACACCGGCGTCACACGTTTCACGTAGCTCCTGCTCGATCGGGACCTCGCCAAGGAAAGGAACTCCGATCTCCTCGGAAAGCCGCCTCGCACCTCCCTCCCCAAAGAGATGGTACTTCCGGTCCGGCAAATCCGGCGGTGTGAAATAGGCCATGTTCTCAACGATGCCCACGACGGGCACGTTGACCTGTTCGAACATGGCCACGCCCTTTCGGGCATCGGCAAGCGCGACCTCCTGCGGCGTAGAAACGATGATTGCGCCCGAAAGCGGAACCGTCTGGACAATGGTGAGCTGAATGTCTCCGGTGCCCGGCGGCAGGTCCATGATCAAGTAGTCGAGGTCGCCCCACGACGTATCGCCCAGAAACTGGCGGACGGCACTCGACACCATGGGGCCGCGCCATATCACGGCCTTCTGCTCATCCACCAGAAAACCCATCGACAGAAGCTTCACTCCGTGCCGCTCTATCGGAAGAATCTTACGATTGGCATCGACTCGCGGGCGCCCGTCCCTCACCCCGAACATCGTCGGGATCGACGGGCCGTAGATATCTGTATCGACCAGTCCGACATCCAGGCCTTTCGCAGCCAGAGCGACGGCAAGGTTGGCGGCAACCGTGCTCTTGCCAACGCCGCCCTTGCCCGACGCGACGGCGATCGTGTTCGTCACACCGTCACCGAGCGGATTGTTGTCCGCTCCCCCCACAACCGCAAGATCGCCCCCGAGGCCAATCATCTCATTGTCCGTATCGATCTCCAGAGCGACGTTTACCCCGGACCCGCGCAGCGCCTTCTCACAGAGCGCCACGACCTCATCGGCAAACTGGGTCGTCGGGTCCTTGAGCATTACGGTGAAGCTGACGCCGGCTTCGTGCACGCGCAGCCGACGAATCATGTTGAGGCGCACGACGTCCTTCCCGGACGAAGGCTCAACGACGTCCCTGAGCGCATCCAGGACGACTTCGGGGGTGAGGCTCATGGGTTCTCGTTCGGTCTTGAAGCGAAGTAGCAGGTAACGCGACCGCGGAGCTTTGTTCCGTCAAGTTCGCGTGTCTCTGCCCACGGCGCGCCGCGCGAGACGGATCGCCAGACCGTGGCGCAGACCCCACGGACTCACGATACACTCCCCGACACCGAGGTAGTCCACGACGAGCTCCAGCACAAGCACGCCGGCGCCGATGACATCAGCCCGACCTTTCAAGACGACCGGATCGAGTTCGAGCGTCTCTTCGTAGGTCAGCGAGAGCAGCGTTCGACGCCACTCCCTGATGTCCGCCCGTGAGAGCACGGGTATCGCATCGCCATCGTCGGCCTTCGGGGAGCGAGCCGCAGCGAGGGCAGCAAGTGCGCGCGCGGTGCCTGCCGCACCGATCATCGTCCAGCTGCCTTCCGCCGGCCTGTCAGCGCCCGCCAACGCCTCGAGCACGAGGTCCGCAGCATGATCTACCTGGGCATCAGTCGGCGGCAGCTGCTCGAAACACCGCTCCGTGAGCCGAACCGAGCCGACGTCCAGGCTCGTAACGGCTTCCAGTTGAATCGTGTCATGCGACCAGCGAGCGTACGTGAGCTCCGTCGATCCCCCGCCAACATCCACAACGACCGTCCGCCGGTCCGGCGGCAGGTCAAGGCACGCCACCGCACCCAGGCTTGTCAGCAAGGCCTCCTCTCTTCCCGTTATTATCCGGTACTCGAATCCGGCGTGATCACGGACGAACGCCAGAAAACCGGTCCGGTCACGGATGTCTCTCGATGCACTGGTGCCGACCGCCTCTACTCGCGCGGCCCCGGCGGTCCTGGCCATCTCGCCGAACTCGACAAGCGTGGCCTTCAGTCTCTCCAGTGCGTCAGGATGGACCGCCCCAGACGCATCCACGCCCTGACCGAGCCTGACGTAGCGGGTTTCGGTACCGATCGGGATGATCCCTCCGTCCGGGGTCAGGTAGGCCAGCAAGAGGTGGGCCGTATTCGTTCCGACGTCGATGGTGGCGACCAGCTCAGACATCGGGCGGTCCCTCCAATCTCGAGAACACCGCCGCCCACCATGGCCCCTCAGTCGCCTCGTCAGCCAGCGCGAGAGAGCAGGCCTCACCCACCCGGATCATTGAATCCCTGTCCGACTTCAGAACACCCGACAGTATCAAACGACCCGCGTCTCGCAGCCGATCCGACATGTCGCGGCAGATCTCTACCAGCACGTTTCGATTGATGTTGGCCACGATGAGATCGAAGCCCGTACCCGTCACCGAACCCATGTCTCCAGACACGAAACTCACACGATCTGATACCCCGTTTCGCATAACATTTTCAGCAAAGTTCTCCGCCGCCCACGGATCGATATCGAACGCGGTTACGCTGCGAGCCCCGAGCCGTACGGCTGCAATGCTCAGGATTCCGGTGCCCGAACCGGCGTCGAGTACGAGCGACCCGGAACGAAAGTGTTTTTCCATCAGCCGAAGCGCCAGCCGCGTGCTCTCGTGGTGGCCGGTGCCGAAACTCATTTTGGGATCGATCCAGAGGGGCTCCCTGTCGCCGACGTCCAACGTGGACCACGTCGGCAGGATGATAAACCGGCCAACCTCGACCGCAGTGGCGGACCGCTCCCACTCCTCGTTCCAGTTACGCTCCCGGATCAGACTGAAATTTACGGGAGTGCAGCTTCCGAGGTTTTTGACAGTGCGACGGGTCAAATCCCGCAGCCTGGCAGAGTCTCTGTCCGCGGGAACGTATGCCGTCAGATGCGACTCCGTCTGAAGAAAACCCTCATATCCGAGATCGGCAAGCTCAGCGACCAGGCGATCGTGCAGCTCCGGTTTCGCTTCCACCAGAACCTCGATGGTATCCATGTGTCGCGCGCCGCTATGGCAACCGACGGCTACTGGATCGACTGGACCAGAATCCCCCACGCGCTCGGTTCCGCAGGCGCATCCTCACCGAAGTCGCCGCGTGCATGGGAGAAGTCCGTGACGAACCGTACGACGTACGTGCCGGCCGGGAGTTCGATTACGCCGTCGAACTTTCGATTCCTGTCATCGCCGCCGGCCGGCTCGGTCTCGGGATACGTCATTTCCCAGACTGTGGTGCCGCTCTCCGACTCCAGCCACCCGTAGTCGTAGCGGCCGCTGACGGACATCTCGCCCACGGCAACGACGCGCAACCGGCTCGCAGAGTCAAGCGTGAAGCGCTGTTCCACGGAGCGGTCGTTGCCCAGCCCTCGGGCGTCGAGTATCACTTTGCCTGGCGTAGATCCGCGACCGGCGGTCGGGGATCGCGGAGCCCTCGTGACACGCGCAGCGGTCGCCGCTTTCGCGTCTTCGACCAGCTGAACATTCGTCGATTCACCGAATGGAAATACGGCCACGCCCCAACGCTCGGGATGCTCCGGCCTTCCGTTCGACCACGTGCCGTAGGCGTGCGAGTCATCCGTCTGGTAGTTCAGCGAGTAGGTGCCGGGAGCGAGGCTCACAAACGCCGTCTCCTCGCGGTTGCCGCGATGACCCCCGCCGGGATAGGAGGACTCCCAGCTCATCTCCCAGACCTTTTCATTGGAGGCGTCGTCCTGCAGCCAGCCGTAGTCGTACCGGTTGCCACTCCGCCTCAGCTCTCCGGCGGCGTGGATGACAATCCGGGCGGTGTCGGACACCGCGAACTTGAGCTGTCGGTGCTCGTCATTTGCCACACGATTGATCCTCAGAGCCGGCTCGGCCGCCTTCCACGGATCGTACGGCCCTACGACCGACGGGTCGGCATCTTCAGTCAGAAACAGACTCAGCCCCCAGGCCGGCGGATCGTACGGAGGATTCGCGATCCAGTCGTCGTAGGCATGCCCACCGTCGGTCTTGAACGCAGCGCGATAAAGCCCCGGTGTCAGGGCCAGCTCCTGCCGCCCGACCCGGTTCTCCAACATCCCGCCCGCGCGTGCGGAGGCGGCCTCGTTCAGCTCCCACA
>JBFGEP010000067.1:0-8691 GCA_041580055.1 Rhodothermales bacterium
AAAAACCGCTTGCCGCACGCCCTGACTGGACCTCTATACCTGCGACGAAGGCTGGCGGTCCAGTCCGCTCACTTGTGAGAGCGCACCCAACGCGCGGTCAGTCAACCCGCCGGTCCGCTCCCAGAATCTCACACCCCAGCAGAGACGGGTGATCGCGTACCAGAAGGTCGCGCCCCAACGCTCGGAGTCGCCAGAACATTTCGAAGTCGCCGATCGCGGAAACGGTCATCAGGTAGGCGTATGCCGCGACCGATCCATTGCCGGTGAACCACGCCACAACGGCGGGGATAAATCCGGTAACGACCACCGGAAGCAGCAAGACGATCCGGTACGCCGCGACCGACATCGGCTCCGAACAGTGGACGTACACGATGCCGTGCCGCAGCCGGGCTCCGAAAGAGATGTCTGACCAACGGGAGCCCGTAGCCACCATCCCGACCGCATGGAGCCCCTCGTGAACCGGCACCGAGAGCACATAGGCGCCCAGCAGTATAGCGACCCAGCGCGCTGCATCCCCCAACCACACCGAGGAGAGCGGCCAGGGCGGCATCTCCGGCAGTCCCCGGAAGACCACCAGCGGACCAAACACAAGTGCCGCTACGACCACGAGCCACCGTCCGAGCCGAGATACGATTTCCTCGATCGGTATCGTGACTTCCTGCGAGACGTCAGGGTCCGGCATCTTCCTCTGGAGTAGCGGGGTCCGCCCAGTGCGCGACGGCAGCCCACGCCTTCGGGTCAAACAGATCTCCGCTCAGGTCCGCACCGGCCACCACATCCGTGTATCGCTCGAGCATGGACAACTCCCCGTCAACATAGAACTCGACCGTCGGTGCTATCCAGCCCTCGGCAAGCGGCTCGTAGTCCCGGAAACGGACATCGACCGTCCTCATGTTACGATGTCCGCCGGGCTGAATCACTCGAACCAGGTAAAGGTGCTCCTTGTCGATCCAGAACTGTCGGCTCCGCGGGTCGCCCGCCTTCGCTCCGACCACATACGCTGGTCGACCTTCCCACTCCGCGACGTCCATCACTTCAAGTTCGAACCCCAGAGAATCAAGCTTCGACAGGGTAACCGCGGGGTCCTGTGCATATACATCGAAGCCCAGGACAAGCAGCGGGTTGATTTCGTCCCGCTCAAACAGCAGCGTATCGGATCTGTAGATGTAGCGCTTGTCGTCCGCAAAGAGCAGCCCGTTTCCGGACTCCGTCGGCGCGATGTCGATACGAAGACGACCCGGTACCGCAAGTGCCTCGTACCAGATCGAGGTGTCCGCACGCTCGCCCCGGTACTCGATCGTCAGCTGTGTAAACGTCACCGTATCGTACCAGCGTCCGTCATAGCGGGAATGCATCTCTTCTACGAGTTTTCGAGCGTCCCCCGGGCTATCAGGCCGGCCGGAGCATCCGCCGACAACAATCAAGAAAACGAGTGCAACTGCAAACCGCATGGACTTGGCCTAAGGTTCAGTGGGTTCAATGCTAGAGGGCGAAAGTATGGGTGTACTTCACCAGGACGGCGCTCGACTCAGATACGGGTCGGACCGGAAGACTCCGATATCGATCCGAGTTCACGCCCTGGTTGAAGACAATCCACAGGTCCCGCCCCTCTCTGAAGTTCCATCGGAAACGCACGTTAGCGGTCGCGAGGTCCGCTGCGGAGCTATGCTGGACGAAGGCGGCAATCGACGCGCGGGTGCTGAAAGCGATCTGTGCCCGCAGCCGGGCGAGTACAAAGTCGAATCGCTGGTCTCGGTCAGGAAAGCTGAGATGGGTAAACTCCACCTCACCGCCGAGCTCGACGTACCTCGACAGGTTCCACGTCGGCTCAAGTTCCACTGACACGGTGTTTCCGTCGTAGAATCGGCCCACGGACAGCCCTGCGCCCGCGCGCAGCAACGAAGCCATCGGCATTCTGTAGCGTGCGTCCGCGCTCATGAAGCGGTAGCGCCCCGGCGGAATCCATGCGTCGTCCGAGAGCACAAGCTCTTCATCGAGGTCCTCGAACTCGAGCTCGACGTCCATTTGGATCTCGGAGCCGGACAGGAACTCGACCTCCCACTCGTGTTCGATGGAAGCCGACTCGAGGCTCCCGTCGTCGTTGTCGAGGAAAGCGGAAGCGGAGATCCCGGAAGAGACCGTCCTGAGGCTCGACTCGCCGTCCGAAAACCAACCGTACTCGACGGAGGCCCGTGGCTGGAAATAATTCGACCGCCTCTGGAAACCGAGGTCCGGCGCATAGTCCTCGCCCACTCGAGCCAGAGTAGCGGAGTAAGAAAGCCCTCTCGAGGTCCGTCGCTCCCACCGGGCACGTATCGCAGATGACGGCAAAAAAGTCACCCCGTCCTCCGCTATCAGGTCGTCGTCAAAACTCTGTATCCACTGGACTGTCAGATACTCGTCACCGACCACTCGGATGGTACCGTCCAGACCGTAGACAAAATTGTAGCTGCCGTCCGAGCCCATCCGGCTGGTGAAGATCGAGCCTGCGTTCGAGTACGGATTAAACACGCGCCTTCTCAGCCGCAGCACACCAAAGTTTTCGTAGGGTAGGGTGGCGCTCTCGTCGGTCTGCATGTTGATGAGCCCGAGATCCCAGTCGCCGACCTTGCCCACCAGACGCGCACCGCCAAGGATCCGCACAGCGTCACCCTCTTCGTCGAGACCGATGTTGCGAGAGTTGAAGACGCGGTTGCCGCCCCCGACACTGAAATCGAACAGTCCCGATCGCTCCTGGAAGAACTGCCTTTTCTCCGGAAAGAACAGCGAGAAGCGGGTGAGGTTGACCTCCTGATCGTCGGCCTCGACCTGCGCAAAATCCGTGTTCGCCGTCAGGTCGAGCGTCAGGTTGCTGGTCACGTTGTACTTGAGGTCAACGCCGAAGTCCGGAGTGAAGTCACTGGACGTGACGTAGCCCGTCTCGGCATCGTTCAGGCCGCTCTCCTGGCCGAGACCTCCGATCCCGAACGGTGAAACGTACACGGGGCGCGCGCTTCTGACGTCGGACAACACGACCTCCTGGGCGAGGGACGGTTTGGCGAAGGCAAAATTCCAGTCCGGCCGGATGTCCGGGAAAATATGTCGCTCGTTACGGCGCGCGATATAGCGGTACGCGATCAGACCCATGGTGACCTCGTTCCCCACCGCCTGGAATCCCAGGCTGGAAAGCGGAATACGAAGCTCGGCGAACCAACCCCGATCCGTGATCCTCGTGCGCACGTCCCAGAAGGTGTTCCAGCTGGAATTCGACGAGCGGAAGCCGAACGCCGCGTCATCGGAAATCTCCGCGTCAAACCGGGTCCCGTTCGGCGTCGTGTAGAACCACAGCGCATTCTCGTTGTCATTGAACCGGTCCAGCACGATCGCGAACGTGTCGTCCCCCGAGTATCCATCCCGGTACATGGAGTTGGCGCGGATACCTCCCGGTGAGCGGTCGAGCAGGCTGCCGGCAACGTAGATGTGCTCGTCGTCGTAGGCCACACGGATCTGCGTTTGCTCGGTCATCTCTCCACCGTACACGGGCTGGTACATGACGACCGGCAGCGGATCTACCGCGGCCCACGCGTCCTCATCGGGGATGCCGTCGAGGGCCACCGGGCCGGAGAGCCGTGTGAGGGTCAGGGCGGTCTGGCCGACCGCCGGTACCGCACCGACGATCAGGAAAACCAGCGCGGTCAGAAACCATCTGCGCGGTCTTGCGGCAGGCTGCGACTCTGGTCGCGACGTACGGCGCACGTCCGGTTGGTCTGGCTTTGATGGATACTGAAAAGGCAGGCGCGGATTCGCACCTGCCCTCTCACATTGCTTTGTCGGAGCTCGCCCTAGGTCTCGGACTCCTCCTCCTCTTCGAACTCGTCGTGCTCTTCCGTCGCCTCGCGGTAGTAGATGTCACCCTCCAACATCTCGCTCAGAGCAATCTCGGTGGGCTCGGGGCGCACCTCGAATTCGACCGAGATTCGCTTCTGTTCCTCCTGAAAACGCGGGTCCTCCAGTTCTGGCTCAAAACCCTCGAAGTAGGCCAGCTTGTTGTCCAGTTCCTGCTTGGTCTTGGAGGCGACTTGCCTGGAGCGCTTCGCGGCTATGGCGACGGACTCAAAAATATTCCCCGTCTGTGCGGCGAGCGCATCCAGATCGAGTGTCTTGATGGACATCATCTCCGACTGCGGGTAGTTTGGTTAGAATAGCAGCGCTTGTATGCTGCGGTCTTATCGGGGTTCCGTGGTGTTAGCCATGGCATCGCTCTCTATCTTGGTCGACCGGAATCGACACCCCACACCCATGTTTCGCCTCTTCTTTACGGTCCTGGCCGCCGTCACAGTGGCCGCCTGCCAGCCGTCAGCAGACGCCGAAGTCGACATCGAGGCGACGCCTGACGCCCTCTACTTCGAGGTCGTCGGCCGCGGGCAGTCCGGCTCGCTCTCGGACACCACGGAGGCCGTGCTTCGTTCGCCAGAGGAGTGGGCGGCACTTCGGGACTCGCTCAGGCCGGCCGCACCCTTCGAGCCAATCGACTTCGACCAGACAATGCTGCTGGTCGCCGCTCTGCCTCAGACCTCCGGCGGATATCGCGTTCAGATGGAGTCTGTCGAAAAGACTGGCGACATGATCCTCGCGAGCTACGTGGTATTTGCCCCCGGTCCCGACTGCATCACGTTCATGGCGCTGACCCTGCCTTTCCAGGTGGTGGCGGTCCGCCGGGCCGACGGAAACGTGACGTTCCGACGCCGCGTCGAGCTCGAGTCGTGCGAGGTCGACTAGCTCGAGGGCTACAGGTCCGGCTTCACCCGCTCGTCGGATTCCACGAGCCCGTCCCGGAGGCGAATGATGCGTCGGGCATGCCGGGCGACCACCTCCTCGTGCGTAACCACGAGGATCGTGTTGCCCTTGTGATATAGCTCTTCGACGAGGTCCATGATCTCGTTGCCGGTTCGCGTGTCGAGGTTGCCCGTCGGCTCATCGGCGAGAATCAACGACGGATTGTTGACGAGGGCGCGCGCCACGGCGACACGCTGCCTCTGGCCGCCGGACAGCTCGTTCGGCTTGTGGTCCATCCGGTCGCCCAGCCCGACACTGACAAGTGCCTCCTTCGCCTTGTCTCTTCGCACGGCTCGCCGGGCGCCCGAATAGATCAGCGGCAGCTCGACGTTCTGCAGACAGTTCACGCGCGGCAGCAGATTGAAGGTCTGAAAGACAAAGCCGATCTCGCCATTTCGAATCGCCGCGAGCTCGTTGTCCGACAGGTGACTCACGTCGCGCCCGTTCAGAACGTACTCGCCCTCCGTAGGGGTGTCGAGACAGCCGATGATGTTCATGAGGGTCGACTTGCCCGAGCCGGACGGCCCCATGATCGCGACGTACTCGTTGGGCATGATTCGAACGTTCACGCCTCCGAGAGCGTGAACCGCCTCCGTGCCCATCTGATAGACCTTCGTGATGCCACGCAGGTCGATGAGCGGCTGTTGGTCACTCATGTCTGGCATCCGCGCTTCTAGCTTTCGTCCTCACCGGCCGGCGCCCTGCCACGGTCGCTCTTTTTCACCGTGACCGGATCCTCCGGCGAAAGCGTACGACTCACGACGCGATACGGACCAACGATCACCTTCTCGCCACCCTCAAGCCCGGTGGTTATCTGGATGTGGGTGTCGTCGGAGATGCCAGTTTCGACCCGATGCATCTCGGCCTTCTCCTCGACCATGGTGAATACCACCTTCTGCAAATCCTCTTCCTCGAGGGCGTCCGAATCCAGCGTATCCGCCTCGGCCTCCTCCTGCCGCGAGCCGCGCTCCTGCCTCATGGCGTCCCGCTTGATCTGGTTGAGGTCGCGGATCGTCACGGACTGGATGGGCACCGCGATGACGCCATCCACCGTCTGTGTGTAGACATCGACCGTGCCGCTCATCCCCGGCCGGAAGTTAGGGATGATCTCTGCGGCCTCCGTCTCCGAGGCGCTGATCTGGGTTACGGCACCGACCGCCCCGACGTTGTGGGGATCCAGTACCCGGATCTTCACAGGGAAGTTCGTGACCTGCTCCTGAGTGCCGGCGGCCGTCACGCGCGCAGAGTTGGCGATCTGCGTGACGAGCCCCCTGAACGACCGCTCAGGATAGGCGTCGACCTCGATCCTGGCCGTGTCCCCCGCGGCCACGTTGACGACGTCGTTCTCGTTGACGTCGACCTCCAGCTCCATTTGACTGAGCTGCGCGATCCTCAGCATTTCGGTACCCGCGAACTGGCTGGTCCCGACGACCCGCTCACCGAGCTCGACGTCGAGCTTGCTCACGGTCCCGCTCATGGGCGCGTAGACGACCGTCTTGGCCAGCTGCTCCTGGGCCTCCCTCAGTCTCGCCTCGGAGCTCTGCACAGAGTACCGCGCGGCCTCCAGGGCTGCGGTCGCGATCTCGGACGACGTCTGGGCCTTCTGAAAATCACTCTCCGAAATCGCACCGGTCTTGAAGAGGTTCTCCTGCCTGCCCAGCTCGAGCTCCATGTTCATCATGTCGGCGCGCCGCTGCGCCTCCGTGGCCTTGGCCTGCAAAACCAGCGCCCTCGCCTGCTCGACCTGCGCATCGTAGAAGTCAGGATCGATGCGGAGCAGCAACTGCCCTCGCGTGACGGCATCGCCCTCCTGGATCCTCAGATCGACGATCTCACCTGAGACGTCCGGCGAGATCTTGACTTCGACCTCCGGCTGCATCTTGCCCGATGCGGTGACGACCTGCGTAATGCTCCGAGCAGCCGCGTCCGCGACCTCCACCTCGACGGGCTTCTTGCCGCCCCCGAGGACCATCCTGGCGATCACGCCTACGATGACCAGGAGAACGACCAGCGCGACGATGACCAGTACGATCGTCCGGGTCGCATTCTTCTTTTTTGCCATGTCAATCGGCCGCGTATCAGGCGCAGTGGCCTGACCGATCCGGCGTATCCTTAGTTGAACAGTTTTTGGAGTGGATTGAGCGAGCCCAGGTAGTACTCGATCACTTTATCCTGGAAGACATACTGATATACGGCCTGCGCCCTCTGGCTCTCGGCGTCGACCAGGCTTGCACGCGCCTGCGTCAACTCGACCAGTGTCGACGCCCCGATATTGTACCGCTCGGACTCCACGGCCTCGGACTGACGGGCGGCGCGCAGCTGCTTGTCCGTAACATCAAGGCGCTTCACCGCGGTCAGATAGTCCAGATACGCCTGGCGCACCTGGAGAGCGATGGTCTGCTCCAGGTTCTGGCGATCCAACTCGAGGTTGCTGTGTGCAAGCCGGGCCCGCTGCAGATTGGTTCTTGTCTGAAGCCGATCGAAAATCGGGATCGACAGGCTGAGGCCGACGTCAGCGGACTTGTTCTCGTCCATCTGATCGCCGAACGGAAGGTCGTCGCGCTCACTCGACCAGATCGCTCGCGTGTCACCGCCGCCCGACAGGGACACGCGTGGCAGCCATGTCGACCTAGCAATGCGGATACCGGCTTCTGCCGCCTCGATGTTCGTGTCCATCGCCTGCAGATCGAGGCGACGGGCGAAGGCCTCAGACAGCAGCGCCTCCAGCTCATAGGTCCTGGCGTCGGGAAGTGTGGCCTCCACGTCCGGCGAGCCGAAGTTGTAGACCGCCAACGGGTCAAGCTCCAGAACCTGTATCAACCCGATTTCCGAGAGCTGCACTGCGCGTTCGGCCTCAAGGAGCAGCAGCTCGCTGTTCGCCAGCGTCGCCTGCTGCTGATAGAGGTCCGATATGGGTCGGGAGCCTACCCTCGTGAACTCCTCAATCCGAGCCAGCTGCTGGCGCTGGGCTTCGATGTCCTCGGTGCGAATCTGGACTCGCTCCTTGTTGAGCAACACCTGCAGATAGGCCTGGATAACGTCGAATACCACGGTCTGTTGCGTCCTGTCGAACATGAGGCCGCTGGACTGGAGCTCGAGCTTCGATCGCTTGTACGAGGCCGTGTTCTCAAAGCCGTCGAACAGCACCATATTCGCCGACGCGCGTAGACTGAGGAAGTCGGTCGTCTCGGTGACACGGGTGAAGTCGGGAGAGAATCCGAGACCCCAGTTCCGGCTCAGGCTCGTGGACAGGTTCACCGCCGGGAGAAAGTCGGCCTTTTCCCTGGCGACCTCACGCTGCGCGAGTCCAACATCGTTCTCGGCCTTCTTCAGCTCGACGTTCCTGTCGAGTGCGACGGACACAGCGTCGTCAAACGTTATCGTCTGCCCCTGAGCCGACACGTCCGCGACTGAAGCCAGCGTCAGCAATACGAAGGCCAGAGGTGCGTAAAAAAGGTGCAATTTTCTCATTTGATTCCGGGAGTCACTCAAAAAAGCAGCCAACGAAGAGAGGTCTGTGCCGGGTTGGCTTCTCCGGCGAGTAGACGACTGTTGGACCCCAATGTTACAGGTTCCATTCCGGCCTTCAACCGGCCGGAGTGATCTTTTCGAGAAATGATACTGTCGTCCGTTCGGTCGTTTGCGGAGGGGGTGGGATTCGAACCCACGGTACCCATGAGGGCACGCTGGTTTTCAAGACCAGTGCATTCAACCGCTCTGCCACCCCTCCATGTTGAACACCGACGTTGGACTCCTGTCGCAAGTCGGTGACGGACTGTCGAGAAGCGTGGTTCTCGAAGTCCTCCGAGGCTGTTCAGCCTCGCGCGCCGTCCGTGGCTCGATTTCGCGGTCTACGCGAAGTCGCGAATGATACAA
>JBFGEP010000068.1:0-8597 GCA_041580055.1 Rhodothermales bacterium
CGACCAGCGCGATTCTCAGGCGTCGCTTGATGTGCATGGGAGTACGAGTCTGTGTCGACCGGTGGGCGCAGGTCGACGTGCGATTCCTACATCGAACCATCGGGCCCGTTCCCCTTGCGAGCGCGCCCGCACGTATTATTGCCCTGCTCCCGTACCATTCTAAAACGAGAATCGACCGATGATTTGCGGTCTGTAGCATGCGCGTCGTTCTGAAGCCCAACAAGGACAAGTTTCTCCGCCGCGGATACCCCTGGGTGTTTCGCAATCTCGTCGAGCGCGTGGAGGGTGACCCCGAAGCGGGAGATGTCGTACAGATCGCCGATGCGTCCGGCCACATCTTCGGACAGGGCTTCTACCATGACAGCTCTCAGATCATGGTGAGGTTTCTAACGCGTGACCCCGACGTGAGCGTCGACGCTGATTTTCTGCGGAATCGCCTGCTCGGTGCTCACAGGCTCCGGCAGGCAGCCGTCGGCCCGGCCACTCACTTCAGAGTCGCCTTTGGTGAAAGCGACGGTCTTCCGGGGACCGTCATCGACCGGTATTCGGATGTGCTGACGTGGTCGTGTCTGTGCTACGGCATGGAGCGTCGTCGCGAGGTGCTCCTGGATACACTGGAAGAGCTCTACACGCCGGCGGCGATCGTGGAGCGGAACGACAATCCGCTGAGGGAAAAGGATGGCCTCGCGCAGGCGACGGGCGTGCTACGGGGGGCATTGCCAGAAGTCGTTCGGATCGAGGAGGAAGGTGTTGTGTTCGAAGTCGACGTTGTCGGCGGACCCAAGACGGGGTTCTTCATCGACCAGCGGCTCAATCGGATAATGATTCGACAGATGGCGCGGGGTCGGAGCGTACTGGACGTCTTCTGCGCCGACGGAGGATTCGGGCTGCACGCCGCGGCGGCGGGCGCAACGCACGTGCAGGCGCTGGACATATCGGAGTCTGCGCTCGATCGGGCCCGGCGCAACGCCGAGATTAACGGGGTGGCGGATCGGTTCACTTTCGAGTGCACCGACGCGATGACGCGTCTCGAGGAAATGGTTGGCGAGTCTCAGTACGATCTGGTTGTCCTCGATCCGCCGGCCTTTGCGAAGGGCCGCCGTCATCGGGAGCAGGGCACGCGGGCGTATCAGCGCGTCAACATCAACGCGATGAGGCTGCTGAAAAACGAGGGAATACTGGTCACGTCGTCCTGCTCGCAGGCGATCGACGAGGACGAGTTTCTCAAGGTGCTGAGATACGCCGGGCGGAAGGTCGGCAAGCGCATCCGATTGCTGGGTCGCGGCTACCAGCCACCCGACCATCCGGTCCTCGACTCGATGCCGGAGACCCGCTACCTGAAACTATTCGTCGTCCAGACCCTCCACGACGAGCTCCCCTGACGTCTAGCTCCGCCGGCGCAGCCGGGCTGCGAACGCTCCGTCAATCCCGTGACGTTGCGGAAGGGAAGCGAAGGACCCTGCTTCCGTGACCATCTCGGGCGGCACAACCGAGGACACGTTTTCGCAATCGAAAGCGGAGTTTCGCGACAGAAAGGCATCCACCCTGTGTTCGTTTTCTTCCGGCTCGATGGTGCACGTGCTGTAGACGAGGGTGCCGCCGGGCCGCACGAGCTGTGACAGCGAATCCAGCAATTTGTCCTGCAGGGCGGTGAGGCGTGCGAGGTCCTCGGGCGACCGACGCCATCTCAAGTCGGCGCGCTTCGCGAGCACGCCGAAACCCGAGCAGGGCGCGTCGAGGAGAACCCGGTCCGCCCTGACCGAAGACAATTCCGAAGGAAGCGACGTCGCGTCGGCGACGTGAAACTCACCGATCGAACAACCCGCCGCGGAGCACGCCGTGTGGGCAAGTCGCAGGCGCTTGTCACTCCGATCAATGGCGACGATGCGTCCTCGGTTCTGCATCCTGATACAGGCATACAGGACCTTGCCGCCAGGTGCGGCGCAACCGTCCACGATGGTTTCGCCCGGCTGAGGATCGAGGATGCGCACGACGAGGCCCGCCGCCTCGTCCTGTATGTGCGCTTCGCCCCGCTCCAACAGACCGAGCCGCACAACCGGTTGCACCGAGCCGATGCGCAGGAAGTCATCCATCAATGGGGACGTAGACCACTCGACGGCGGCCTCCGTCAACGCCCTCTCGGCCGAAGCGCCCGTGGTCCGAAGTGGGTTGATTCGCAGCCCGAAGACCGGGAGACGGTTGTTGTAGAGCAACAGCTCCCGCGTCTCCTGCTCCCCGAATCGATCCAGCCACCGCCGCACCATCCATGTCGGGTGCGAGTAGCGGATGGCCAGATTCTCGGCGGTATCTGGCCCGACCGGCTCCGGAAGCGCTTCAACTTTCTCTGCAATCCTCCTCAGCACCGCGTTTGCGAACGCCGCGGCCTGCGGACGGGCCAGTCGTCGTACGAGGCCGACATACTCGTTCACGACGGCGTGCGGCGGCGTGGACCGCTCCGTCAACTCGTAGATCGCCAGCCGCAAGATCTGTCGAACAGGCGGATCGATCTTTTCGGGCGGTCGACTGGAGAACTGCGCAACCACGAAGTCGGCCCATCGGCGCCACCGCGTCACTCCCGAGACAAGATCCGTGAGAAGTCGACGCGATCGCTCGTCCAGATGGCCGGCCGGTCGGAGGCGGCCCTGATACGCGCCCTGCTGCTCGATCCTCTCGAGGTGTCGGACCGCTTCGGCGCGCGCTGGCTGCTCTGTGCGTTTCTTCGAGATGGTCGAAAAGTGGCAACGGTGGGGCGAAAGATACCACCTCGCCCGTCACCCGACCAGGCTCGACGTATCGCTCAGACGAACAGGCTCACGAGTGACGGCCGGTCGATCTGCTTTATCGAGATCTCCGACTCGTCACCGTACGTAGCGCGAAGCTTGCGCTTGATGATCTCCTCAGCAGACGCGGACTGGTCTTGCTCGATGGCAACCGCGAGCCCCGTCCCGCGCAGCTCCTCGGCGAACGAGAGCTCGCCCTCCGTAGGAAAGTTGAAGGGTCGGTCCGCCAGTGTCGTGTCGACCTTGAAGAAGTGGATGCTCAGGGATCCGTCCTCACCTTTCTGGGCCATGCACATGATGCGGGCATCGCCGTCTTTCATGTTGACCACAGCGCCGAAGAACGTCGGGGCAAATTTCATCTCTCGAGACGGGTTGATGGGGTTGGCGGTCCTGGCAGTTTGCCTGCTGCAGGCATCGTCAGGATCCGCACGAGAATTAGCGGGAAGCCGGCGGTTCAGCGATCGGTCCTGACCTCAGCGTCCTCGCCCAGGGTGTACGGGTGAACTCGCATAGGGCTCCACCCGGTGTGAGGAACCTGGCCGTTTCCTGTCCCCAGGGCTCGGTTTGTGGCTGCTGCAGGATGGTGCCGGCTCCGGAGACGCCGGCGGCGGCTGCCTCCGGATCATCCACCTCGAACCCGAGGATGAAACCCCGCGGCACGTCCTCAACACGGTCCCGGTCCCCGAATATCCGCTCGGCAGCGAGTGCCCTGTCCCACACGCCCAGATGCAGAATGCCCGGCGCATGCACGGCCGCGTACGGTTCGCCCTCCGTATACTCGGCTTCCAGTCCGAGATCCCGGTAGAAGCGTACCGCGCCGGCAACATCATCCACGATCTCGGCCAGACCGGAAACGTGTCGAATCATGATCCATGCTCGTCTAGTGAGAAGACTTCAGTCCTTCGGCGGCCCGGTTCGCGGCCACCAGTATGGGGTCTATGGAGGGGGCGACCGGCGGCGTGTAGACAAGATCAAAATCCCGAATCTCCCGAACCGAAG
This sequence comes from Rhodothermales bacterium, assembly GCA_041580055.1. Lineage (GTDB taxonomy): Bacteria > Bacteroidota > Rhodothermia > Rhodothermales > JABDKH01 > JABDKH01. Next base: position 3,780 of record JBFGEP010000068.1, read on the forward strand.
CACCCCTCCAGACCAGAGGCACCAGCACATTGGCCCGCATGGCGGCTCCCTCCCTGCCGATGACGGTCCCTCCGAGAAGCCTTCCCGACCGCCTCTCAACGGTCAGCTCCACCCTGAGCCTCTGCGCCCCGGGGTAGAAGCTGACGCGCGACCAGCCGTCGACGGCCACATCAAAGGCGTCAAAACCGGCCTTCTTCGCCCACTCAAGTGTCAGGCCCACCCGGGCCACCTCGAGACCAAAGACCTTCACCGCGGAAGCCTCGCAGGTCCCGGGGAACTGCGCCACTGCGCCGCGGCCTCGCCGTGCGGCATTCTCAGCCGCCACGCGCGCCGTCCGAAACGCCGTCTGAGCAAGCGGGGAGTATACCGACGCGCCATCGATGACGCGGGTCACCTCGATGCAGTCGCCGCACGCCCAGACGTTCGGTGCACTGGTACGCATCCGCGAATCGACGTCGACGGCACCCGATTCCCGGATGCGCAGCCCGGCCCGTGCGGCCAGAGTTGAGTCCGGCCGCGTGCCGACGGCGGCTATAACGAGCTGGCAGCCGATGCTCTCGCCCTGGTCAGTGGCGACCGAAGTGATGAGTCCGCTGCCTGACACATTGAACCCGATGGCCCGCTCGCGCCGCACGGCAACGCCGTGCTCTTGAAGCAGGGTCTCGACCAGCCTGCCCGAATCGGCTGACACGTACCGGTGAAGCACATGCGCCGCCGGCTCCAGCACGGTCGCGCGGATCTCCCGCGTCACCATCGCCTCGGCCATTTCGAGGCCGACGTACCCACCTCCAAGAACCACTGCGTGGCGGACTCGATGGGTGGCGAGATAGTTCTTCAGATCGACGCCGTCGTCCAGGGATCGGACCACGAACAGATTCGCGGCCTCGGATCCATCAAGCTCCGGGCGGATGGCCACCGCGCCGGTGGCGAGGATGAACTTATCGAAACGCTCCTCGAACGAGCGCCCGCTCAACACCTCCCGCACGACAAGGCGATTCCTATCCGGGCGAATGTCCGTCACCTCGTGACCCGTTCGGACCGAAACACGTTTGTCTCGCTCGAAGGCCTCCGGTCTGAAGACGACGAGCGTCTCGGCCGACTCGATCTGGTCGGCCACGTAGTACGGCAGCTCGCAGGCACCGTAGGAGATATTCGAGCCCCGCTCGAACAACACGACGTCCGCCTCAGGATCGATTCGCTTTGCGTGAGCGGCAGCCGCCGGGCCGGCCGCCACGCCACCGATTACTGCGATTCTCTGTCGGATCATACCCCCGGTTTCATTCCGGCGACCATGACGATTCGTGCGGTCCGAAACGTGCGTAACTTATCGACGTTGGCTTGAGGGTGGGAAGATACAATCGAGGGATCATGACGACGCTCGAACATGTCGCGATCGCGGTCGAGGACGCGGAGGCTGCCATCGCGCTGATCCGCGACCTGTTGGGGCTCCAGCCCTACAAGACGGAGACCGTGCAACGGGAGGGCGTGCGGACGCACTTCATAGGGGCCGGAGGAACGAAGATCGAGCTGCTGGAATCGCTTGGCAGCGACTCTCCGGTAGGACGTTTCCTCGGAAAGCGCGGCGAAGGAGTGCACCATCTCGCGTTCCAAGTCGATGACCTCGAGGCCGTGCTCGGGCGCGCCAAAGAGCTTGGTGTGCAGGCACTCTCGTCGGAGGGGCTGCCCGGTGCCGACCGGAAGCGGATAGCCTTCTTCCATCCGCGGGACACCCATGGAGTTCTGATCGAAATCTGCGAGGACGCGCCCGAGGCAGGTGCTGAAGAACCGTCGTCTGACCGCCGGCAGTCGTCCGCCTGCGTCGTAATAGTGGCCGACGAATCGGGGCCGAGTCGGGACGTTCTCGGGGCCGTGGCGCGGATGCTGGAGCCGCGGCTTAACGTCGAGATCGTCGCGCCGGCCGGGCTCCGGCAGGCCCTGGATGCGGCCGCGAAGCAAACCTGCGCAGACGGGGAGGTTCACGTGCTCGCTGAAACGTTGCGCCGCGATCCGGTTGTGCAAATCCTCCGCGAGCGCGACGACGTACGGTCGGTTGCTCTATGCGAGCTCCTCAAAAAGGAGGTGTCGGTCGAGGTTGTCGGCGGCCCGACGGCCGGTGTGCGGTACGTGGTCCCCGCCGTATCACAACGATCGCGCGAGTCCGTTCGTCTTGTCGCGGATCTTCTTGCGAGAGTCTGGTCGGACGCCACGGATACCCAATCCGCAGGAATGGCATCGTGAACCCGAGGCTGCAGGACAAGCTCGACGCGCTTCCATCGAAGCCTGGTATCTACCAGCACAAGGACGCCGCCGGGAAGACGCTCTACGTCGGAAAGGCCAAGAACCTGCGAAGCCGCGTGCGCTCCTACTTCCAGGAGGGCCGGCCGAGAGACGGCCGACTCGCGGCCATGCTGCGAAAGGTGGAAGATGTCGAGGTCATTGTGACCGATACCGAGGTGGAAGCGCTGATCCTCGAGAACAATCTGATCAAGAGGCTCAAGCCGCGGTACAACGTTAATCTGCGCGACGACAAGAGCTATCCCTACATCTGCATCAAGAACGAGCCGTTCCCGCGCGTCTTCCCCACTCGGACCGTCCGGCGGGACGGCTCGAAGTACTTCGGGCCCTACACCAATGTCAAGACGATGCGCCTGATGTTGGACACGATCCGATCGATTTTCAAGCTCCGAACGTGCAATCTGAATCTCTCCCCTGGACCCATTGCTGCAGGCAAATACGATGTTTGCCTCGAGTATCACATTAAGAAATGCAAGGGCCCCTGCGTGGGTTTTCAGACGGAAGAGTCCTACCGGCAAACTATCGTCCAGGTCGAAAAACTGCTGGAGGGAAAGACGCGCAACCTGGTCTCCCTCCTGAAGGACGAGATGAAGCGTGTCGCCGACGGGCTGGAGTTCGAAGAGGCGGCTGACCTGCGCGACCGCATCGAAGCCATCGAGAGGTACTCGCAGCGGCAGAAGGTCGTGAGCCAGGAACCGATCGACCGAGACATTTTCGGACTTCACATCGATCGCGAGGACAACTTCGGCGTCGGAGTTTTCTTCAAGGTCCGCGATGGAATGGTCGTCGGCAGCCAGCACAAGTATGTCAGGCGCGTCGACGGCATCAGCTCGGCGCAGATTATCGGGTCATTCCTCGAACAACACTACACGGATGCCGGCTTTTTCCCTGACGAGGTATTGCTCTCAGAAGCGCCGGAGGACGCCTCAGCTCTCGAGGACTATCTGCGGGAGCGCCGCGGCAAGCGAGTTCCGCTCGTTGTACCGGAGAGAGGAGACAAGGCCAGCTTGATCAGGATGGTCGTCTCAAATGCCCGCCTGCTGGCGGAGGAGTACAAGCTGCAGCTGGACCGCCAGCAGGAGGGGCGGATTCCGCACGCGGTCAAAGTGCTGGCGAAGGATTTGCGCCTGCCGAATCCCCCGAGACGTATCGAGTGCTTCGACATCTCGCACCTGGGCGGCACGGGTACTGTGGCCTCGTGCGTGGTATTCGTCGACGGGAGAGCGCGCAAGAGCGAGTACCGCAGCTATAACATCCGCGGCGTCGAGAGCGGTAAGCCGGACGATTTCGAGTCGATGCGCGAGGTCGTTCGCCGCAGGTACGCGCGGGTCAAGAACGAGGACGGCCCGTGGCCGGACCTCGTCGTCGTTGACGGCGGAAAGGGTCAGCTGTCAAGTGCAGTGGAAGCGCTGGCCGAGACGGACGTCTACGGTCGATTTCCGGTTGTCGGGCTGGCGAAGAGGCTCGAGGAGGTCTTTTTCCCGGGAGACAGCGAGCCCGCCCTGATACCGAAGGCGAGTGCCTCGCTGCAGCTGCTGCAGCGGATTCGGAACGAGGCACATCGGTTCGCTGTCATGATGCAGAGGAAACAGCGGAAGAAGTCGACGCTCACGTCCGAGCTGCTGGCTATCCGCGGAGTAGGGCGGCAGTCCGCGACGAAGCTGATCAAGAAGTTCGGGTCTGTCAAGAAGGTGCGGGAGGCCGAGGAGGCCGAGATCGCCGAGGTGGTGGGGCGTTCTATCGCGAGTGCGATTGTACGACACTTCGAGGCTCAGGAGACGGGGGACGCGTCGGCATAGAGGGGCTGGCAAGTGGGTGTCTGGCGCCGCACCACCCTTTGCGCATGGGTTTTAACGCTGCGCTCGAAACGACACGGGGGGGGTGTAGCTTCTGCATAGCCGTGGCTCCGCGGACCTCCGCGTCTCAGCTTCGGTCATCCCGAGCGAAGTGGAGGGATCTATGTCCCACGTTCCGCCGCGAGGTCCTCCCACTTCGGATTGACCGCTTCGATCAGCGCGACCTTCTTGGATCGGCGCCACCGCTTGATCTGCTTCTCTCGGCTGATCGCATCCCGAGGACTTCGGAAGCATTCGGCGTAGACGAGGCGGTCAACGTTGTAACGCCTCGCGAAGGTGCTCCCGTGCCCCAATTTGTGCTCTTCGACCCGCCGGGCCAGGTTGTTCGTGACTCCAACGTACAGGGTCCGAGTGCGACTGGCAAGTATGTACACGTAGTAGTCACGCATGCAGAGGTGACCCGTTCGGGCCGGCGCGCGTAACCTGTCGGGAGATTTCTCGGCTAGCTCGAAATGACGCGGGGGGGCAGGACTGCGCTCGAAATGACGCGGGGGCAGGGCTCGGGTCCTAATGACGCTGGCCCTGGGGCTGCAGTGGCAGACCCCGCTTCTCCCCAGCGTTCCTGCAGCCGATGTCGCCCCGAGCCAGCTCAATCGATCCCCGATCCGCGCCCCAGCACCCCTCCCCACGAGTCGCGCCCGATTCTTATCATAGACGCTCCACCCCG
>JBFGEP010000069.1:0-8506 GCA_041580055.1 Rhodothermales bacterium
ACACCTCGCCTTCGAGCGCTTCGTCGTCTCCCAGCGCAAACGCGAGCACGTCGGTAGGGTAATCGCGGTCGAGGTATTTGCGGTGGAGCAACTCATGCCTCTGCCTGTCGCACAGGATGACCGATATCGAACCGGCCTCGACGTTGTGGTCTCGAAGAACCGCCTCGACCAGCCGCCGCAGGGCCGACTGCGGGACCACCTCGCCCGGGTGGCTGTTGTGGACTGTTGCCCGGGCGGCCGTGCTCGTCACCCCAGATCGTCGAACAGGGTATCCGACATGGACAGCGCCACGCTGCACATGATGAGCTCCGGCGGGAGGCGGGTGAAGTCGGCGGAAAGCAGTCGGTCGTCGACGTTCGCGTACAGGGAGCAGCCCGCTTCGCGCTCCACCACGAGGCCGTTGGTGACGCCCGCCTGCTTGCCGAAGAAAATCACCTCGCCCAGCTCCGAGCTGGCGATGTAGCCGGTGCAGTTCTGAAGCTGGAGGAACGAACTGGCGGCATAGACGGAGACGAGGGCATAGGAATCTTCGTCGGACACGTCGGGAAGCCTGATCGACGGACGGATCTCGAGAGCAAGGCTCCTTCCGCTGGATTCGTCGGTGAGATCGAAGCGAACGCCGGAGGCGTCCTGTTTGGGCTCCGATTCGAGCACCTCACCGATGCGCTCTATGTCGTTCTGCTCGAATCGAAAGGCCATCATTTCCCCGAATTCAGATGCCGGCGGGCGAGCGCAGACGGCCCGCGTCCGCGGCGTCCGGGTCGGTCCCAGAAGCGTGTTTTGGACGGCAGGAAAGATAGTCTCGCAGGCGTGAAATTGCCAAAGAGTGGAGACCTCAGCCGGCCGAGTGCTGACCGTTGTGGGCCTGGAGGTCGGGCTGGGATTGCACCGTCCCGTCTCCCTCCTCGTTGAGTGCCACGACGTGCAGGGCGTGGCTGCCTTTGTCTCCCTCGGACAGCTCGAACTCGACTGCCTGGCCGGTGCGCAGCGTCTTGAATCGCTCCTCCGACTCAATCTGGGAGTAGTGCACGAAAATGTCAGGTCCACCGTCAGGATCTACGACAAAGCCGTAGCCCTTCTTGGCGTCGAACCATTTGACAACACTTCTAACGGTTGCCATCGATTGCCTCCGGATGTTCCTTCAACTCGTGCGACAGCACTACTCCAGCGGATCGACAAATCGCGCGGCGAACCCTGCGCTCCCCACGCCGGTAGAAGTCGCGTACTAACAAGTCTGAACCATGTCTGGACGGTTCTATATTCTTATCGGCAGCCTGGCGGCAAGTATTAGCGTTCTGGCGGGCGCGTTCGGTGCTCACGGCCTATCGGAGATCGTGGGTGCGCGTTCAGACGTGTTCGAGACGGCGGCGCGCTACCACATGTACCACTCTCTCGGCATCGTGCTGGTGGGCATTCTGCTGCGACGCTATGAGAGCAGGGCGCTGAAGACGGCGGGCTGGGTGTTTCTCGCCGGAATCGTGCTGTTCTCCGGGAGCCTGTACCTGCTTTCGGTTACAGGTGCGGCTGCATGGGGCGCGGTGGCGCCTGTGGGCGGCGTGCTCTTCGTGTCGGGATGGGTGCTGGTCGGGATCGGCGTCTGGCGGTCGCCGCGCAAGGGCAACTCGACGTATATCGCGTAGCGGCGCCGGCGCTAGATGACGTCGTCCTGCTCGAAGAGAAGCGTGATGCTGGGTGTGAGGCCGTGTTCGGCGGCGAGCCTCATCATCTCGGACGCAGCCGCCTCGGCGGAATCGTAGGCGCCGTGCTCGGAGGTTCGGCTGGCCAGAGCATAGCCGATGTCGTCCTCGCCGTCCGGCTGATAATCCTCCCACTCGGTGGCCTCATCGACGACGAAGTGCTCGTCTTCCGGAGAGTAGGCCGCGATGAAACGCTCCTTCCTTTCGGTCTCGTCGATCAGGCTCAGGTTGCCCAGAGCACCATACTCTTCATCGTAGAACAGTGTCTCCGCGACGAGGCGGACCGCGAACGTGTTGGTGTCGAAGGTACTCATATGAGCTTTACGCTCCCCGAAAGGTCGAAACAGGCCCTAGTTTAGCCTACCGCGCCTTGGCGTCAAAGTGCTCGACCCGCGTGGCAGCCTTTTCTGAACGTATTCACTCACGAATTTGAGTCCCGAGGGTCTCGAGGTCGAACCGCGAGCGCAGATAGTCAGCCGCGGCATCCCCATCATGTTCGACGATGTCCATCCCGAACGAGTCCCCCAGGCGACTCGTCAACACGGGTCGAACATCATCGATGGTCAGTGCGCGACCGGCTTCGGCCGACAGGGTCGTCACCTGTCGGTCGGAGATTCCACACGGAACGATGTTGTCGAAGTACCGGAGCTCCGTGCTGACGTTCACGGCGAGACCGTGGCTGGTGACCCATCGGGAGCATTTGATGCCCATCGCACAGACCTTCCGCTCGGCTCCGCGCGCGTCCGGCCCGACCCAGACGCCCGTTCTGCCTTCGCTCCTTCCGGCCGCTACGCCAAAGTCCCCGCACGTCGCAATGACAGCGTCCTCGAGCGTGCGAAGGTATCGATGAATGTCGGTAAAGAAGTGATCCAGGTCGAGGATCGGATAGACGACGAGCTGCCCCGGGCCGTGAAAAGTGATGTCGCCGCCACGGTCTATCTCGACAAAGGTGGCCCCGTCCGCCGCCAGCTGTTCAGATCCTACGAGCAGGTTGTCCCGACTGCCGCTCTTGCCAAGCGTATAGACAGGCGGATGCTCCACTGTGAGCACGACATGCGATTCCCCGTGCTGCGGGTCTTCGCGCTTGGCCGCGACGAGCGCTGCCTGGATCTTCTGCTGAAGACTCCAGGTGGGCCGGTACGGCGCCCGCCCCAGGTGGCAAAAGACGACTTTTCTGTTCCCGGTCGTGGAGGCGTCTGTCATCAACGGACGTCCGGTTCGGTCAGTTCGTAATGTTGACTCGAACGTTGAACGTGCCGGTCATGTTCGTCGACGAAGGCTGCCGACTAATCTCGGAATCGAGCTTCTCGTACCGCAGAGTGAAGTTGGCGGTCACCCGGTTGCTGAACTGATACGATATCTGCGGCGACATGGAGAGCCGCTTGTGGGACGTGATGACGCTGACGAGGTCGCCGGTGAGGGCCTCGTTGAGATCGAAATCTTCGCCGACGGAAATGGCGGCCCGCAGGGCCTTCTGCATCAAGAACCGCTGGTCGAGTGTCACGGAGCGTGACACCGACAGTCCGAGACTCACCCGGTTGTTGAGCTTCTTCCCGAAGAGCGGAATGCACATTCCCACCTTCTGGAAGTTGGCGCTGACCGTAAGCTCGTTCGTCGAGCTCTCGCTGATCTCGTTGTTGCTCGTGCTGAGCGAGTACGACGTGCTCTTGTTCCAGGCAATGTTGGTCTGTATCCGGCCCCTCCAGTTCAGGTCCACCCCGATGAACGGCTGGTACCGCTGGTTGATACGGACGGCACCCACCTCCGTCTGCGGAACCACGTACGATATGTTGGTGCCGGGCACGAGGGCAAAGACGAGGCTGGTGTCGTTCGGTGCGACCGCCGCCGCGAGGGAGTTCGTGCGGAAATCCGAGCTGAAGTCAGCCGTGTATCCGTGTCGGATCGTTGCGGACTGCACGAGCTTGCGAATCAACGGCCAGTTGCCGAATCCGCTGTAGTTCACGTTCCAGCCGGGGAGCGGGAACGGAAGGTCCTGCTTGCCCAGCCGGCCAAAGCTCGTCGTGAAGTTGTCCTTGAAGTCCGCGACAACACTCCGATTTGTCAGGATGACACGCCCGTCACCGGATTCGTCTCCGATGACCGTCGTCCCGGTGCCGTTTGCCTGGGCCGCCGCGAGATCAGCCTGGAAAATGTCCAGTTGGGACTGAAGCAGGTCCAGGTAGGATGCGCCGAAGGCCCAGACAGAGGCCCGGTTTGTGCCGGTTCGATTCAACCCTGGTGGAATGCCGAGGAGGTCGTCCTGGCTGTAGGTCCGAGTGATATTCTCGGTCTGATTCAGCGACCACGTCAGATTGATCGAAAGGGTCTTGCTCGGGTTCAGCGATGTCCGGCCCTGAAACTGGTCTGAGTTCTCTATCACGTCCGTGACTTGCAGCGTCGGATCCCTGAGCCTCTCCTCGGCGGCTACGTCTCGGGAGAAGCCGAAGCGGTAGGCGAGCGATGGGCCGTTCCCCTTGAGCGCGTTGATGAACCCGTATTCCGACTCGCCGGTCAGAGGATCGCCGACGTTCGTCGATCGGGACCCGCGGGTACCGGTGTACGTCAGGGACAGGTCGCGGATGCCCGTCAGCGCCAGGGCGGTCTTTCGAAGTATAGAGACCGGGTTGGGCAGAGGTATCGGGAACCGGCGGCCTCCTTCCTCGGCCGTTTCCTGCTCCGGCGCCGGTTTTGCCTCCTCCGGCTGTGGCTCCTCAGCCGGGGGAGCGGCAGCCTCATCCTCGTCGTCTCCCTCCTTCGCCACAATGGCTTCTTGCTCCTGACGCTTGCGCAACTCCTCTTCTCGCTTCCGACGTGCCTTCTCTTGCTCGCGTTGACGCCGCTGTGACACCTTTTCCGCGTCCGCCTTTCGCTGCGCTTCTTCAAGCTTGCGGTAGAAGCCGAACTTCCTCCACAGGTCCTGTATCCTGAGACTCGCACCCGTGCGGATGTCCACGCGGTTGCTCACCGACGCACCCGTGTTGCGCCCCAGCGATCCGTTTTGCCAGGAGTACTGCACGCTGTACACGACATCCTGGATGTTGAGCCAGCTCATCCACTGGGCCGCGAACCTCGGCCTGAAAGTCGCACTGAACCGCTGGCCGTGCCGCTCGGGGCGGACCCCTTCGCCCATGGTGAATAGCCGACCGATGACCTTGCCGGTGCCCAGGACCTCGAGCTGGTTCAGCTCGAAAACGGTCGACCCGACCGCGTCGGGATTGGCATCCGGAAGCGCCAGGTAGTCCTCGATGGTAAACTTGCCTTCCGGATTCGCATAGACCGTATCCTGGTCGATGTCTGCCACGACGGACAACGTGTCGACCCCGGCCGCGTTGAGGCTGAGCGCCGTGTTCAGATCGAAGCTCAGGTTCAGGAATTGGAAGGGGTTGTACTGTATTCCGAAGTTTCGGGAGTGGTTGAAAGAGTGCTTGTCGCGGAACGGATTGTCGACGAGTATCTCGGTTGCGTTGCGTTCGTCCGTGCCGAGAATTCGCGGCCTCTCCTTGCTTTGCGTGAAGTTGCGCGACGTAGTTGCCGATGCGTTGAGCGACTGGGGCAGATAGTTGAAACGAAGACCACCCAGGGTGCTCAGTACCGGAATCCCGTCCAGGAACCAGAACGGGCGAACGGTTCGTGGTTTACGAATGCTGATGCGGTAGGTGAGGGTGTTCGACCATCTCCATGAGTCGTTCAGCTGGAGTGAGGGATTGCGCGCCTTCGAGTTCGTGTACGAATACGACGCGGAGATCCCGTCCAACGTGTACTTCAGGATTCGTGACTTTGAACCGCTCTTTGAGATGCGCCCCGTAAAGGACTGTGACTCGCTGTGGCTTTCAGCAGCCAGACGGGCCTCGTTGCGCTCCGCCTCGCCCTCCTCGGGTGTTATTTCTCCATCCTGGACACGATCGTCGATCTGCGCGAGGATTTCCCTCAACCTCACGTCGCCGCGACTCGGCGCGAAGCGGGGCGTCGTTGTGTTGGACTGGATCTGGTAGGACAGCGGGATCTTCCATCCAAATCGTTCCGGGATCGGCTTGTCCGCGTTGAGCTCGGTTGTCACGCTCCAGTTTGTGATCGCCTGTTGTTCTCGCTCACCCAGCGAGCTGGACAGGGATCCGAACCCGTCGGTCTGGGTCTGGATGTTCGCCCGGACGCGCCCGAGGTCTGCGAGCTGAACGGTGGCGTTGGCGAGGGCCGACCAGCCGGCTTTCTCATCGTAGCCGGACACACGAAGCTCGTTGATCCACATCGTCACGTCCGCCAGGACATCGGCCATGTCAACACTCGAGGTGTCCGCGGTATTCCGGATACCGATCGCAATGGTGTTGATCTTGCTTAGCGACGGCGTCCCCCGTATCGCGATCCTCGTACCCGGCGGCGCAAACTCGTCAGCCGACACCCAGAACACGGAATCGGTTGGTACACCCCGCTGGTCGCGCGTCACTTTCAACTGGTTCAGGGCGGCGAGCTCAATGTTGAGCGAGTTCAGGTCTCGCGTCTCGCCGCCGAACTCCTGCGCCGTCTGCCAGAGGATACTCGAGTTGCGCGACAGCTCGTCGCTCGGCGTCAGGGGCTGCTCGTACTCGTAGTAGTCGTTGGTTTCGTTTGCTCCGAGTCGCAGGAAGATCGCGGCTTTCGAGCGTCCCTCTTCGACTGGCAGTTCCGCCAGCTTTCGGCCGTCACCGAGGTCGCCGTGAAAGTGCGTGAACATCCGGACGTTGGAGTACTTGAGAAAGTCTAGGCCCTGGCTGAACGTCTTGAATATTCCTCGCTGCCGGCCGGGATAGAGGTTCTCCGAGCGGAGCACCATCGCCTGCTCCCGTGCGTTCTGGGTGCCGCCGCTCGCGAGGCGCGTCAGACTCACGACCGTACCGAGCGGCGACTGATAGACGTCCGCGTTCTCCTCGTTGTTGACGCTCGAGATGCTGAGCCGGGTGTCGCGGATCTCCTCCTCGCCCGGAAGCTCGCGCTCCAGCGTAATCTGCTCGGACTTCTGCCACTGACTTCCGACGAGCTCGAGGGTCGCGAACCTCAAGGTTATGGGCACATCGTGGCCGGTTGTCCATAGACGGATCGACTCGATCTTGCTGAAGTCCTGGATAGAACCCACGCGACGAGTGAACGTCCGGATCGGGATCCTGATCTGGTACCAGCCGGTCTCGCGGCCCGTCTCGCCGTCCGTGATCTGACCGACGACGAAGTCATCGACGCGGTCCGGCCGCGAGAGCGAATCGAGCGCCGCCTTTGACAGAGGCAGCTCATACTGGAAGTAGCTGTTCTCGGTATCGACGGTCGAGTTCAGGTTGATGTCCTCACTGTCCGGGAACCGCGAGTTCCCCCTCCGGACGGACGTGTTCTCCGCAAGCTCGGTCTGGCCCTCGAAGGAGTTCAGCTCGTGGCCCGCGAAATAGCGCGTCATGCGTTGCTGAAAGCTCGCACCGCCGGGGTAGACCGAAGAAGGGTAGAACCGCGAGTCTTCGTAGTACCGGTTGTTTCCATAGAAATGGTAGTCGTCACCGGAAGGGTCCACTTCCGCACGGGCAACCTCCGCCTGGTACCGGGGGTCCGTCTCGTTGCGATCCAGTGCCTCGAGGAACGTTCGAAAGTGTCCCTGCTCGGTTGCAAACTCCGGGTAGTCTCCCCCGTAGGAGGCCAGGCCGTCAATGCCGACATCCTCCGTTCGGCGCGTAGACGTCTCCACCTTTATCACCCGGTCCGGGGCCACGACCGGTACCCGACCCCATCGTGAGACGGACGACTCGCCGATCGTGGCGACCGATAGTCCGTCCTCGTCGTTGAGTCGCTCGTTCGGAAGCATGTCTTCGGAGATGAAGCCGAGGTCGACGTAGAGTTTCGCATCAGGCCCCGTGTCGTTCGTCTGGTTCTCCGGATACGCCTGCATGATGAACTCGACAAACTCGATGTTCTTCAGGCTGAAGTCGTTGAAGCCCTCGGGGAGCCGCTGGATCATGCCTCCCCACGCATCTTTGGGATTGTTCAGGTAGTTGCGCAGCTCTGTCGTGTAGTTGTAGGGACCGCGCTCCCGAGGATTGAAGTAGACGTCGAGAGTCGCCTGCGTCCGGTCGATCTCGCCACTGACGTCCCGGTTGGGGAAGACCTCCTCGATGAGTACCACCCGGACGGCATCAGGGCGGGCAGTGGAGCTTCCCGACAGCTCGGCGATGATGTTCTGATTGACCCGGTACCATCCGAAGTTGCCGCGCCAGTTGGTCCTCAGAGAGTCGGATACGGTGCCGGTCTGCAGGCCGCGGCGATCGACGGCCCCGATGGAGTCGGGTGCAGCGGACAACGACCATGTACCTGGCTGGGCCAGCGAGAACGTGTTCTCAAAACCCTCGAAGTCATCCACATAGGAGATGCCTTGCAGCTCGTCCGCCTTGAAGTCCTGTCCTTCCTGCTTTAGCTCACGGCGGGTCCGATCAAAGGCCGCCGTTTCTGTGTGGCCGGGACGGAGCTGGGCGAACTCGCCGGTGATCGAGATCGAGCTCTTCGCCTTCGTGTTTATGAACGGTATCGCATCGATGAATCTCGTAAGCCATCGAGGCTCCAGATTCAGCGCGCCGTCGACACCCCAGATCGTGTTCGCGATGGGCTCCTCGCCGATGCGGAACTTGTCGATCGGCGATTTCTGGCTCAATCGCATGACGGTCGCCCCCAGGGACAGCCGTTCGTCGAAGTCGTAGTCGGCCCTCGCGCCGAGCAGGGTCTTCTTCTGGAGATTGAAGAAAGAGTTCTGCTCGTAGGTGATTTCTACGTCCTTCGTGAGAAAGGTCGGATTCGTGATCGTGACC
>JBFGEP010000070.1:0-8489 GCA_041580055.1 Rhodothermales bacterium
ACATCCTCGAAAACTGGGACGACCTCGCGGCCCGCTATACGACAGACAGCATCTCCTTCACTGTCCGAGACCATGAGATCAAAACCGATCTCTACGAGGAGTCGCTTTCCGGCACGAGGATTCCGCGTGTGGCGTTGCCGAGGACGGAAGACGCCGGCGAGCGACTGCGCTTCGCTCTGCTCGAGAATCTGCCGGGCTTCTTTCCCTTTACGGCCGGTGTCTACCCGTTCAAGCGAAAGAATGAGGAGCCGACCCGCATGTTTGCGGGCGAAGGGAGCCCCGAGCGGACAAACCGGCGCTTTCACTTGCTCTCGCGCGACATGCCCGCCAAGCGGCTGTCGACGGCTTTCGATTCGGTCACGCTCTACGGCTTCGATCCCGACGAGCGACCGGACATCTACGGCAAGGTGGGCAACGCCGGAGTGGCCATCTGCACGCTCGACGACATGAAGCGCCTCTACTCCGGATTCGATCTGGCCGACCGGGCGACGTCCGTCTCCATGACCATCAACGGTCCCGCGCCCATGATGCTGGCGATGTTCATGAACACCGCGATCGACCAGCAGGTGGAGGCCTACCTGGCAGAGTCGGGCCGCTGGAAGGACGCGGAGGCGGAGATCGCGCGCCGGCTCGGCCCGGACCGCCCGGTCTACACGCCGTACGGGCCTTCGGGCCCCGAGGACGATCTGCCCCCCGGGCACGACGGATCCGGTCTCGGGTTGCTGGGCACCACCGGCGCCGAGCTCATAGAGTGGGGACTGCTTTCACAGCAGGAGTACGAGGAGATCCGAGAGCGGACGCTGCAGGTCGTCCGCGGAACGGTGCAGGCTGACATACTCAAGGAAGACCAGGCGCAGAATACGTGCATCTTCTCGACGGAGTTCGCGCTGCGCTGCATGGGCGACATACAGCAGTACTTCATAGACAACGGCGTCCGGAATTACTACTCGGTATCGATCTCCGGATACCACATCGCGGAGGCCGGCGCCAACCCCATATCCCAGCTGGCTTTTACGCTGGCCAACGGCTTCACCTACGTCGAGTACTATCTCAGCCGGGGGATGGACATCGATGACTTCGCCCCCAACCTGTCCTTCTTCTTCTCGAACGGCCTCGATCCGGAGTACTCGGTGATCGGCCGTGTGGCGCGGCGCATCTGGGCGGTCGCCATGAAAGAGCGCTATGGCGCGAACGAGCGCAGCCAGAAGCTGAAGTACCACATCCAGACGTCGGGGCGGAGCCTCCACGCGAAGGAAATCCAGTTCAATGACATCCGGACCACTTTGCAGGCTTTGCTGGCGGTGTACGACAATTGTAACTCGTTGCACACCAATGCCTATGACGAGGCGATAACAACGCCTACCGAAGAGAGCGTCAGGCGTGCCATGGCGATTCAGCTCATCATCAATCGAGAGCTCGGGCTGGCAAGAAACGAGAATCCTCTGCAGGGCTCCTTCATCATCGAGGAGCTCACCGACCTGGTCGAAGAAGCGGTCCTGCTGGAGTTCGAGCGCATCAACGATCGAGGCGGAGTCCTCGGTGCTATGGAAACCATGTATCAGCGCGGCCGCATTCAGGACGAGTCGCTGCTGTACGAGCACAAAAAGCATTCGGGCGAGCTCCCCATCATCGGCGTGAACACGTTCCTGTCGCCGAACGGCCACGACGACTCGGCGCAGGGTCCCCTGGCGCTCATGCGCTCGACGGACGACGAAAAGATGCGGCAGCTCGGCACGTTGGGAGACTTTCAGACTCGAAACCGGGACAGGTCCGGCGAGGCACTCGCGAGGCTACAGGCGACCGCCATGAGCGAGGACAACCTGTTCGCCGAGCTGATGGACACGGTCCGGTTCTGCTCTCTGGGGCAGATCACGCACGCCCTGTTCGACGCGGGCGGCGAGTATCGACGCAGCATGTAGGCGGAGGCCGGCTAGCTCTCTGACGATTGGGCGGTCGCCGTGCCCGCCGGTCCCATATCGGCAACGGGGTCACCGACGCTGAAATGGCCGGAGGCGACGACGCGCGCTGTGATCCCGCCGTGACCCCGCATCGCGTTCCATCCGCCGCGCCCGAGATTTTCTTCCATTCTTGAACACGGATGGCAGGCGCCGGACCCTTCGAACTCAGCGCCGCCGATTCGGAAGCGGCGGTCTACCAGCGAGAGCACGTTGATCCCGCTGATGCTAATGTTCCTCCTCAGCATTCCGGGGTCCACCGAGCCGAGGCCCGAGAGCGACGCCACGACGGCGAGATGCTCATGCTGAACGATCGTGACCTGCCGCTTGCTTCCCGGCTTGCCCGAAAAATGGTCACCCTCGAGCCCGCGATCTTTCCGGGCTTCGACAGAGTGTACCGGTTCGAGTCGAGCGCGGCGCTCCGGCCTCAAGCCGATCCACTCCACCTTTCCGTCGTGGGGGAAGTTGTTCTGTAATTCCATCGGTCTGATCAATGCGGCTCCCCCGAGGATCCTGGTGTGGGCACTGTCGACGATGACGCCCCGAATTTGGCGAGCTGTCGAGACGCCGCATTCAGGTCGCGAGCAATTGGTGCCGTGAAACTGAGTGGCTCGTCGTTGTCCGGGTGCCGGAAGTCGAGGCTGGCGGCGTGAAGTGCCGTTCGGGCTATCAGAGGCCTTTCCTCGTGCCGGCCCGGTGTGTATTTGCGCTTGAAGGACGACAGGAACAGAGGGAGGCCGTCCCCATAGAGCGGGTCGGCCACTATCGGGTGGCCGCAGTGGGCCAGGTGGGCTCGGATCTGGTGCGTTCTGCCGGTCTCCGGCCTGGCGCGCACTAGAGCGTGGCGGTCGTACCGCTCCAGGACCTCGACGTGCGTCACCGACGGCTTGCCACCGTTGCGGTCCACCCGCGTGCGATGCCTTCTGTCGGCGTCAGCCTTGAGCGGAAGGTCGATCGTACGCTCGGCCCAGGCG
Source organism: Rhodothermales bacterium (assembly GCA_041580055.1). GTDB lineage: Bacteria > Bacteroidota > Rhodothermia > Rhodothermales > JABDKH01 > JABDKH01. Next base: position 2,930 of record JBFGEP010000070.1, read on the forward strand.
GGCGCGCCGGATACCAGGGCGACGTACAGCTTTCTCACTGACCCTTTCTCGAACTGCATCGACAGCGCTCGGTGCGCGTCGGCCGCGAGTGCAGCGACGATCAGCCCGGAGGTGTTCCGGTCCAGCCTGTGGACTACCAGCACCCGCGATCGATCGCGCTCGAGCCAGCTTACGAGAGTGTGCGCGTCGGGATCGTATCTGTCGGCGATACAGAGCAGTCCCGCAGGCTTGTTCACGACGACAAACGACCGTTCCTCCCTCACGATTTCAGGCTTTTGCTTCACGGGCGTGCGCGTTATACTGTCTCGGCGCTTCAAGGGGGCGGCACTTCTGTCGGGAGCACTTTCTTACCAATTATACGCACTTGTGCGCCGCACGGCGCGGGAGAGTTTTGATGTCTGGACTAGTAGACCTCATCACGAGCCAGCTCGGAGCTGGTACGCTGGATCAACTTGGCGGAGCGCTTGGCGCCGACTCGGACAAAGCGCAAAAAGCGGTGGGAGCGGCGCTGCCCGTTCTCGTCGGTGCTCTGGCCCGAAATGCCAAGTCGTCGGAGGGCGCCGCAAGCCTCGCGAGCGCCCTTGAGCGCGATCACGACGGCTCGGTCCTGGACAATCTTGGCGGGCTTCTGGGCGCCGCGGGGGGTCTCGGCAGCTTGCTGGGCGGGGGCGGACAGAGTGGCGGCGGAGGCCTGGGTGGCCTCATGGATGTGGCGGGAAGTCTCCTCGGTGGAGGAGCGCCGAAGCAGAGCAAGGCCCTCGACGGTGCCGGCATCCTCGGGCATCTTCTGGGCGGAAAACAGTCCGCCGTGGAGCAGGGTGTGAGCAAAGCGAGCGGACTCGACTCTGCGCAGACAGGAAAGCTTCTCGCGACGCTGGCCCCTATCGTAATGGGAGCGCTCGGCAAGGTGAAGAAGGAGCAGGGCCTCGATGCGTCGGCACTCGCAGGCCTGCTCGACGGCGAGCGCCAGAATCTGGAGCAGAAACTACCGCAGAAGCCCGGAGGCGGCGGCCTGCTGGGGCTGCTGGATGCGGACGACGACGGAAGCATCGTCGACGACCTGGCGAACCTCGGTGGTGGAGCGCTCGGAGCGCTTTTCGGGAAGTAGGGAAGTGTATTTCTGACTCACGTCCCGCGGTGGGCAGCCGCGGGGCCAGGTCTCCGAATCCACCGCGCGAACAGCGCCGACGCTACTACCAATACGATAACCAGGGCGCCGAACACGACCTGGTAGAACGCCGACGGCGAGCTGCCGATCGGGTTCTCGGGGTGCTGCACGCTGGTAGCCCGGAGAACGACCCACCACGAGAAGGCGCCCAGCACGACGTTGGCCAACCCGAGAAACCTGTGTTCTCGGATCCAGAGGACCAGCGCCAACAGAAGGACCGCGAGCGCGAGAATCTTGATCGTGCCCTGCGTCCGTGGTTCGCCCCACGCGATCACCACGCCCCACGACAGATACGTTGCGACGGCGCTGGTCGCCGCGGCGGCGAACCACACCGTCAGGGCTGTCCACTGGGCCGCCAGCGTCCACGAACCAAGGTTGTCCCCGGGTCGCGCCAGCAGAGCGACCCCCATTAGCGCCGCGGCGGCGAATGCCACAAGGCCCGCCCGGGCCAGCGCGCCGTGCAGAAGAACGATCCGAATCGTAGAGCCGAGCGTAGCCTCTGGCGGAAGCAGCAACAGGAGCCCCAGGACCGCCGCCAGCAGAGCTGCCAGGATGAGTGGAATACTACGCCGTCGTTGCAGCATGCCGGTGAGTCGAGAAGCTTTCGAGAATGAGGCGCGCAAAGTTACCCACGCCGGCGCGTGGTTCAAAAGTCGCGCTCCCGTGATCGCGGACAACCTGCTCGCAGACGGCGAGATCCAGCCGATGCTCATCGCGATGCCCTACGGGCACCCGGTGGAGGCACGGTCACAGGGCTAAGGGGACGAATACGCACGCGACAATCGAGACGCGTTGCAGCGCTTCGTGGTCGGCGAGCTGCTGCCGCAGCTTGCTGAGGCCTACAACCTCGACGATGCGCCGTCGAGCCGGGCGACTGCCGCCCTGTCGATGGGCGGCGGCCAGTCCCTGTTCATCGGCCTCCGCCATCTGAACCTGTTCGGCTACGTCGCAGGCTTCAGCTCGGCCACACCGGATGACCATATGGAAGTCCACTTCGAGTCTCTTCTTGGCGACGTCAAGGCCGCGAACGAGCAACTGGGTCTGCTCTGGATCGGATGCGGCAAGGATGACTTCCTGTTTGATCGCAACAACGCCTTCTCCTCATGGCTCGACGGACACGGCATTGACCACGACTACGTCGTTACCGAAGGCGGGCATACGTGGCCGGTGTGGCGCAAGTACCTGCACGAGATCCTGCCGCGGCTCTTCCGCCAGGCGAATCTCAAACTTCCGTCAGTCCGCCGCTGACACTGCCTCCGGCAGCCGACTCCCGATGACCTGCCGAAGGAAGCTCGTCAGCACCGTTCGATGGGTGCGATCGAGATAGTCCGGATCCTTCAGGCGGTGAATAATGCGCTCGTACTTCTTTTCACCGTGATCGTCGATGATCGCCTCCCTCCGCCGCTCATCCGAGAAGTGGATCAACATGCCCCGCGCGTCCGCCTCGGGGTGAAACTGCACGCCAATGATCTCGGGCGTCAGGCGGATCGCCATGACGCCCCTCTCGAGCTCCACGTGAGGCCGGATCTTCTCGTAGGCGAGTATTGAGGCGCCGAGGTCCCTGATGCGGCGCACGTCAGGCTGGACCACCTGCCAATTTCTAAAGTCCGCGGCGTAGAAGGGATCCGCCAGACCCTCGAACACGGGCTCGCTTCGTCCCGCTTCGGTCTTGTGAACCGGAAAGATGCCGAATGACTGAGACCGCCTTCGCGCGACATCTCCCAGGTGAAAGAAGCGGCACATCATCTGGAAGGAGTGGCAGATGAAGAAGGCGTGTTTCGGCGGGTCCTCGCTCTTCTGGTTGTGCGCCCAGAGGGTCCTCATCCAGTTGAAGTAGAGCTTCTCCCAGGCCTTCCCGACACCCTCGTACGGACTGCCCGGTCCTCCCGACGAGATGTACGCGTCGTATCCGAGGCCGGGTATCTCCTTACGGGCTCTGATGTCGAATACGTCGAACTCGATGTTGGCGTCGGGCCGCTGACGGGACGTCTCTTCGAGCAATTCGCGAATGCACCGCATGCCCTGGTTGGTCTCCCCGTTGTAGAGGTCTATCACCGCTACGCGGATCGTAGGCACACCGGGCATCATGCGTAGCGAAGAATGAACATGGGGAGGGAGCCGCCACCCGCAGTAACGTTCGCCAGATTGGTCGACGAAACTCGTACGAGGCAGCCGCCCATAAGGGGACCGTTCAGGTAGGGGTCGAGATCGACAACCGAGGGGACCATTTCCCAGGCGCCTCCCGTCTTCGCAAGAAACGGCTCGCGATGGATATCGACGACTTCCTGCACGACGTGGCCCGATGCCAGGCCGGTCGATATCGCTTCACTCCACTCACCCTCGGACGATGCAAAACCAAGGGTCACGCCTTTTCCGCCGTACTCGTCGTTGGGCTTGATGACGAAGTGCCGCTGATTCGCTCGCACGAATTCGAGCAGGTCGATGTGCAGTCCGCGAAACGTGGTGGCGTGGTCCCGAAGATTTCGGGTCCAGGGGATGTGCTCATCTATGGCTTCGCGCTGCCGGGGCGTCAGAATGTGGGTGTAGGTGGGGTCGGTAAGGAACGAGAACAGCGACTTCTTGTGGACCAGCTTCGTCCGGAACGAGTTGAGGTAACACGTCCTGCCCGCCTTGTAGCCGTCGAGAAATGCCTGACAGTCGTCCTTCATCGCGTAGAACTCGCTCAGCAGCAGACGCCGATACAGAATGTCGATCTTGCGCCCGTTCGCATACACCCACCCGTCTCGCAGCTCCAGCTCGCGCGCATCGATCACCTCGCACGGATAGCCGTGCAGCTCGAGATACTCCTTCACAATCCTGAATTCGTGGATTGTGGGAACGTCGAGATGATCGACGATCGCAAACGCCGGCAGCTCTTCGGCCCCTCCGAACTGCTCGTGGTAGATCTGCACGAGGCCCGCGATCGTGTGCTCGAGCGGCGACACGAATCGGACGGGATACCGCTTCGTGAATTCCTGGAAGATGGGCAGGTCCCGGTATATGCCTGCCATGCGATGCATGTAGCCGATGCCGGCGGGTGACTCGGCGTTGATCTCGACGAACTTGAACGAGTCCTCGGTCATGAACGAGTCCATCCTCGCCGTGGCGGATAGCCGGATCACGTCCGTGGGGATGGCCGCCAGCTCGATCTCCCAGTCCTGCAGGCCCAGATCCTCACGGAGAACCCGCTCGTCGTTGAAGAAGCGCGCGGCCAGCTTGAGGACGGCCTGGCGGATCAGGTAGACGGTGTCCTGCACATCAGTGTACGTGTCCTCGGTGAGGAACGCGGGACGGAGGCTCCGCGCCATCGCGCGATCACCGAAGAGAACACCGCGCTCGTGCTGCAGCTGGATCAGCTGGTCGAACTGCGACTCCGCCTCTGTGAGGTCGCGACTCATCAGCTCGTGGTAGTAGTCGATCGCCGGCTGCAGCCTGTGACGCATGGCGCTCCCTGGACGTTACTTGCCGGTGGTGCTTGCTCCCGGTTCAAGCACTCCGTTCGCGGTGAATTGAGGCGGCTGTCTCTCCGACCTCGCCATCTTGACGAGAAAGGCCGCCGTCGTCCGCAAGACCCAGTCGAAGTTGTCCGCCCCGACCGAATGGTAATCTGCGTCTGGAGCGGGGTTCATGAAGTCTATCGCGTACGGCACCCCGTCCCGGATCGCCAGCTCGACCGTATTCATGTCGTATCCCAGGGCACGGCAGATCGCAAGGACCGCGGACTCGAGCTGCGCCAGCATGGCGGGCTCTATCGGCCCGTCCGGGACATCCTTGTAGCGCAGCGGGCCCGGGGCCGCGGGGTTGTACTTCATGACCCGGACGTGCTCCCGGCCGATGCCGTAGCACCGATAGTAGGCGTCATACTCGATGCCTTCCTGCAGCATCATGCAGTCCGTCCCGGACTCGTTGTACGCGGCCCACAGCTCCTCAAGGCTGTGCACCTTGGTGACGCCTCTCCATCCGCCTCCGTCGTGCGGCTTGAGAAAAGCCGGCAGGCCGACATATGTCCGGAGTCGCTCCCAGTCGATCGGATAGCGAAGGTTGCGAAAGCTGTTGGAGTCCGTGTTCGGAGGATGCTGGCGGTGCGGAAGGATGACGGATCGCGGCACGGCTACTCCCGCCGCACGCGCAATCACGTTGTCTATGAACTTGTCGTCAGCGCTCCACCAGAAGGGATTGTTGACGATGTAGCAGCCCCCGAGGGAAGCCCACTTGAGAAATGACCGATAGAAGGACACCTCGTGAGAAATGCGATCGAGGATCACGGAGTATGGCATTTCATCATCCATCGTGACCGCATCGATGGAGACGAGCTCGGCCCGCACGTCCTGAGCGCCGTAGTCTTCGTTAATGTGCTGCACCAGGGCGTCCGGGAACGTGGTCTCCATGCCC
>JBFGEP010000071.1:0-8379 GCA_041580055.1 Rhodothermales bacterium
CCATGGGCTAGATGAGCGGTTACTCGCTGACACCGACGTGCTGGTCTGGTGGGGCCACAAGGCGCACGACCGGGTGGCGGACGATACCGTGGAGCTGGTGTATCAGGAAGTACTGTCGGGCCTGGGGCTCATCGTGCTGCATTCGGGACACTTCTCGAAGATATTCCGGCGTCTGATGGGGACGAACTGTTCGCTCAGGTGGAGAGAGGCGGACGAGAAGGAGCGAGTCTGGAATCTGGCTCCGGCGCACCCCATCATGCAGGGAATCGGCGACTACTTCGAGTTGCCGCAGGAAGAGATGTACGGAGAACGGTTCGACGTTCCGGACCCGGACGAACTGCTGATGATTTCGTGGTTTCAGGGTGGGGAGGTCTTCCGCTCGGGCTGCACGTGGAGACGGGGTCACGGCCGTGTCTTCTACTTCAGGCCCGGCCACGAGACGTACCCGACGTACCACGACAGGAACGTGCTTCGCATCATTGCCAATGCCTGCAGCTGGGCGCGACGGACGGTATCCATCGACACGAAAAACGCGCCCAATACGGCCCCGCTGGAGGACGTCCCGCACGCAGGCAAAGCCCCGATTCTATAGACGCATTGGGGCTGCGGCACGTTAGTCGATCCACACGTCCGATTTCCGGAAGTACCGCCTGCTGACAGACCCTCGTGGATTGGACCACACAGTGTTCAGTCGAGGGTCTCACCAGAGTAGACTGACCGCTCGACGGGCAGAGCTGGAATCACAAATACTGTTTCACGTTATTTTGAGACAAGCGCTTGATGGGCACAAGTATTGAAACCCCGAAAGAAGGAGGTACCGATCAATGAACGAGCTTAATTCTGTTGCCCCGCCGGTGGAAGAATCCGGCGTGCTGGGCCTCCTGCGGAAGGCACGCATATTCGACCATTGTACGGACGATGAGCTGAGTACCGTTGCAGCGGCCTGCGAATCGTCGGAATACTTCGCGGGCCAGACGATATTTGCGGCAGATGATAGAGCTGATCGTCTGTACGTCGTTGCTGAAGGGACCGTAGACCTTCAGATTACCGTGAGCAACTACGCCGCCGTTCAGAAGATTACCATCGATCGCAAGTTCAAGGGCAACGTGCTAGGGTGGTCGGCGGTGGTGGAGCCGCACATCTATACGCTTTCTGCAGTGGCGGCGCGGGATACACGTTTGCTGCACATCAGCAGTGGCGACATCGAGCGGCTCTGCGAGCAGAACGGTCACTTCGGGCACATGCTCGTAAAGAACATTGCCAACATCGCCGGTCAACGACTTGACGTGATGCGTCGGATGCTGGCGGACGTCATCGAGCAGCGCACGAAGTAAAGGTTCCGCGCGGCCGCAGCGCAGACGTCTGTCGAATGTTCGGGACAGGTCGCACGGTCGTCAGGACCAGCTGGCAAACTCTCGGCCCGTCAAGGTGCTCGCCAGCACGTACAGCTCCAGGCCGAACGGCAGGTAGCCGAGATAACCGAGTAGAGGCATCTCGAACACGTGCAGGAAATCGACTCCGGGCGTGTGGTACGTCCACTTGGGGAAAGACTGAAAATTCCAGAGCTCCCAGAAAAAGCCACAGAGAAGGGCACCAAGTCCGAGCGACACAACAGGTCTCCAGTCGCCCCGTTGCAGGTAGTCGAACACTGATGGTCGCCGCAGCCACTGATTAACGGGCTCGAGCAGGAAGAAGACGCCGCCCCAGACGAGCGGATAGAAGTATGTGGGCCAGCCCCACACCAGCACGATCGAGACCGCGCCGATGAGGAGCAAGCTGACCCGCAGTCGACCTGTGGACTGGATGGCGCGGCCGCTCGAGAGTCGAGAAACGAATCGTGTGGACGCGACGAGTTCGGCCGATCCGAAGACTGCAGGCATCACGGTCGAGAAAGACAGCGACGCGAGGACGAAATAGGCCAGGTCACTGAACTCGTCCCGCCCGACGTATACCCAGTTTTCGGTCCAGCGATTGAAGAGCTCGAAGAGCCACCACGCCGGAGCCGACAGCAGGAAAAGCAAGACGAAGTCGCGCCGCGAGCGCGCGAGGATCGACGTCCGTGTGCGTGCGAGGACAATACCGTCGACCGCGAGGGCATACCCGATCCAGAGCGGAGCGAACAGGAGGTGCGTTCTGAGTCCCGGCAGAAACCAGTTGGCCGGCCAGAAGACGGCCACCAGAGCCAGTCCGATCCATCCGTGGGTTGCCAGTCGCAGGTTGCGGGGCATGGGCCCGGTGCTCTCTTGTCCGTTCGGATTCTGCAGCCGGATGAGCCTACTCGGTCAGCAGCGCCCTCGTTTCCGAGACTACGTTTTCGACAGAGAAACCGAAGTTTTTCATCACGACGGCGCCCGGAGCGGATGCACCGAAGCGGTCGAGCCCGACAACACGTCCTTTGTCGCCCGTGTATCGCTCCCATCCCAGGGTGACTCCTGCCTCTACCGAGAGGCGCCGCCGTACGTCGGGTGGAAGGACGGAGTCCCGATAGGATTGACTCTGTTCCTCGAAGATCTCCCACGACGGCATACTGACGACGCGTGCAGACCGGCCTTCTTCCTCCAGCCGCCGTGCCGCCTCCAGAGCCAGACCGACCTCGCTTCCCGTGCCGATAAGGATAACGTCCGGTTTGCCGTTCGTGTCTTTGAGGACGTAGGCTCCCTTGTCGAGTTCAGCGGCGGGCGCGAGTCCGGAGCGCTCGATCGTCTCGAGCTTCTGCCTCGTCAGGCACAGGGCGACCGGCCCGCTGTGCTTCAGCGCAAACTTCCATGCCTGGACGGTCTCGTTGGCATCGGCCGGGCGTATCACCGTAAGGCCGGGGATCGCCCTCAGCGCGGCAAGATGCTCGACCGCTTGGTGCGTCGGGCCGTCCTCTCCAAGGCCGATCGAGTCGTGCGTGAACACGTACACGACGGGAAGCTGCATCAACGCGCTCAGGCGCAGGCTCGGCCGAAGATAGTCGCTGAAGACCAGGAACGTGCCGCAATACGGTCGCAGCCCCCCGTGCAACGCGATGCCGTTACAAATGGCGGCCATGGTGTGCTCCCGGACGCCGAACCGTAAGTAGTCTCCTGCGGGATTGTCGCGGCTGTGGTCCGATTGCGTCGAGGCTCTCGTGTTGTTGGAAGGTGTCAGGTCGGCTGATCCACCAATCAGGTTTCCGAGCACCGGGCTAAGCGCCTCGATCGCCTTCCCGCTCGCCGAGCGAGTCGCGATCTTTGCACCGGCGTCAAAAGCCGGAAGTGAATCGTCCCAGCCAGCGGGCAGTTCTCCGCTGAGGAATTGCTCAAGCTTCGATCCATCCTCAGGGTACTCGCGCACGTACGCGTCGAGCTTTGCTTCCCAGTCTTTCGCAAGCTCGTGCCCGCGGCCGACGGCCGCGCGCATGTGATCCGCGACCTCGTCGGGAATGTGGAAGGTCTTGTCGTCGGGCCAGCCCAGGTTCCGCTTTGTTTTCGCGACCTCGTCCTCGCCGAGAGGCGAGCCATGGGAAGCCGCTGTGTTCTGCTTGCCCGGGCTTCCGAACCCGATGATCGTCTTGACGCAGATCAGGGACGGCCGTTCGGCTTCGCGCCGCGCGTTCCGGATGGCGTGGTCAACCGCATCTACGTCGTTTCCGTCGGTGACGGTTTCAACGTGCCAGCCGTAGGCCTCGAAACGGCCCGGCACGTTCTCGCTGAACGCCAGTCTGGTGCTGCCGTCGATGGAAATGGAGTTGTCGTCGTAGAGGTAGATCAGCTTTCCCAGACCCAGGTGGCCTGCGAGCGAAGCCGCCTCGTGAGAGACCCCCTCCATCAGATCGCCGTCGGAGACGATGCCGTAGGTATAGTGGCTGAAGAGCTCGTGGCCGGGCCGGTTGAATCGGGCCGCCAGGTGTCGTTCGGCGATGGCCATCCCCACGCCGTTCGCGAAACCCTGACCCAGCGGACCGGTCGTGGTCTCCACGCCGGGCGTGTGTCCGGATTCCGGGTGCCCCGGTGTTCTGGAGCCCCACTGCCGGAAGTTCTTAATCTCCTCGAGCGGCAGGTCGTAGCCCGTGAGGTGCAGGAGTGCGTAGAGCAGCATCGAGCCGTGGCCCGCGGACAGGACGAAGCGGTCGCGGTCGGGCCAGCCAGGCTGTGACGGGCTGTGCTTCAGGTGTCGGCTCCAGAGGGCGTACGCCATGGCGGCGGCGCCCATGGGCATCCCGGGGTGGCCGGAGTTAGCGCGCTGCACGGCGTCTACGGCCAGGAAGCGGATCGTGTTGACGGCCAGAGCGTCGAGGTTCATGGGTGCGGCGGTGAATGCGGTTGGCTGGTTCGAGAGGAAACTACCTCCCAGCGTGGCAGCAGCGCACGGCACGGCCGATCGGTAGTGCCTTTTCACTCAGATTTGGGAGAGTACCCCGTAGGCGATCACGTCGAAGGGATGTTGACTTGCCACACGCAGGAGCAAAACGGTACCTTCGCGGCTAGTCACCAGCGACAAACTCACCTCCACTGCTCACACGGTACCATGCGCTTACTCGAAAAACTCCTTACGCGGCGCGCCCCGGCGGACAAGAACACCCGGCGCCGCTTTATTCGATCACTGGGAATCCTGTCCGGGCTCGGCGTCGTGCCGACCGTGGCTCGTCGTGCTCACGCTAGCGACGAGTTGGCGTCGAGCGCGCAGGGACTGGAACCCTTTATCGGCGAGATCGCCATGTTCGCCGGGAATTTCGCACCGCGGAACTGGGCATTTTGTGACGGACAGCTGCTTCCGATCGCCCAGTATCAGGCCTTGTTTTCGCTCCTTGGCACTACGTACGGGGGCGACGGCCAAACGACGTTCGCGCTTCCCGACCTGCGCGGTCGCTTTCCTCTACACCCGGGCTCAGGATCCGGCCTGACACCCAGAAGTCTCGGCGAGACCGGGGGCGCAGAGGCGGTTGCCCTCACGATCGCGAGTATGCCATCTCACACACATGCAGCCAACGCGTCCACTGGCGAGGGGGCCTTTGATACTCCGCAGGACGCAGTTCACGGGCGGCCGGCGTCAGGGATTCCACAGTATGCGACCGGCCCGAACACTGCCATGGCGGGTGACGCGATCGGCACGACCGGTGGCGATCGTACGCACAACAACATGCCGCCGTACCTGGGCATCAACTTCATAATCGCGCTGCAAGGGGTGTTCCCCTCCCGCAACTGATTGGCGACTGAACTCTTACGGAGGTCGATGACCATGAGATACGGATGTATTGTCGTGTGCTCGTTTCTGGCTGTTCTCTCCGTCACCGAGTCTCGGGCCCAGATCCTCGGGGAGCAGAAAGTCAGCCTTACTGAGGGCAATCTGGGTAGCGGTACGCTCCGCTTCTCAGACTTCTTTGGAAGCTCGGTCTCGTCCATCGGGGACGTGGACCAGGATGGGATACTGGATCTACTTGTCGGGGCCGAGGGGGACGACACGGGAGGTCGGGACGCCGGATCCGTGTATTTGCTGTTCATGAACGTCGATGGCACGGTCAAATCCTCGCGCAAGATCGGGTCACCCGAGCTCTCCAGCGGGTCTCTGGATGCGGGAGACTATTTCGGAGGTGCCGTTGCGGGCCTGCAGGACCTGAACGAAGATGGGTTTCGGGACGTGATCGTCGGGGCAAGGGGCGACGATGATGGCACTTCGGGCGAAGCCGCCGCAGGTGCAGTCTGGGTGCTCTTTCTGGACAGTACCGGCGGTGTAGTGGGAAGTCAGAAGATCAGTGAGACAGAAGGTGGGTTCTCAGGAGATCTTGACTCGGGCGATCTGTTTGGCAGGAGCATTGCCTTTCTCGGAGACATCGGTGAGGACGGCACTCGGGAGATTGCCGTCGGCGCACCAGGCGACGACGATGGCGGTACGGACCGAGGGGCAGTCTGGATACTGTCGCTAGACTCCGACGGAACGGTTTCGGCGACCGAAAAACTGAGTGACGGCTCCGGCCTCGACGCTGATGCGCTCGAGGACTTCGCTGCTTTTGGCACGTCCGTGGTGAAAGTTGGTGCCATTGACGGCTTACGCGTCCCCCTTGCGGTCGGGGCACCGCATTCCGCTAATGGAGAAGGTGAATTCTGGTTCACGGACCTGATTCCGGGCGTTTCCGCCTCAAGCATAACAGTGGTGAACAGTGCCTCCGGAGATCTCGGCGGGCTGCTACAGTCAGGTGATCATTTCGGCAGATCACTCGCGGCTCCTGGTGATCTGGACGGTGACGGGCTGCCGGACGTGCTGGTGGGTGCTCCGGGAGGTGATGACAATGCGGACAACTCGGGTGAATTCTGGTTCACCGGTCTGCAGCCGGGCCAGTACACCATCATCGAAAAACTCTCGGCGACCTCGGGGGGTCTTACCGGACGGCTGGCTGCCGGAGATCGTTTTGGGCAATCTCTGGCTGTAATTGGCGATCTGGACGGAAACGGCAAAGTCGACTACGTGGCGGGTACGCCATATGCGGACGACGGACTGGAGAACTCGGGTTCGATATTCGTTTTGTTCGACGATCGTGCCGAGCCGGTCGCTGTAGAAGCGTCCGGGCGATTCGAAAATTTGTTCGTCGCTCCATATCCGAATCCCCTCGGCGGTAAAGGTACCCTGCAGATCCAGCTGGCGACCGACAGAGACGTGCGCGTCGAGGTCTTCGACGTACATGGCAGGTTAGTCGCCGCACTCCACGAGGGTCGCCTGTCCGGGGGTACCCGCCACCAGATGGAGGTCGACGTCACCGGGTGGCCCAGTGGGACATACTTCTGCCGTGTCACGGGCGGTGAAAAGTCCTGGACGCGAGCCTTTGTTGTGGCCCGGTGAGACTCACAAAACCGTCTATTTCCACGAGTTATTCGAAGAATCCCGGAACAACTCGGGTTCCAGCACCTTCTTAAAGGATCCAGTCAAAGAAAGAGGTAGACCGTGGAAGATGTAGCTGAGAGACGAGCACGCCTGGAGTCGGATCTGCAGGACCTACGTCGGCAGTTTATCGACAAGGCGCGCATTGTGGAGAGACTGAGTGTGGACGTCAGGAGGCTCGAGAGTCTGGCCGCGCTCTCGAGGTATCAGCGATCTGAGCTGGAGCGCCTGAAGCAGCACATCGAGGAGCATTCTGAGACGCTCCGTTCCATCCGTGAAGCTACCGACGAACGACGCGCTGAGTACGCGGAGTTGGAGCGGACGACGAGCGTCCGCCATCGGAGCGTGGTCTGACCGAGCCGAAGCCCACACGACCTCGGCCCGGTCTGCCACAGTCATCGAGCTAGGCGGGCCACAGCCACCCGAACGTACCAGCGGTCACGAGGCCGTAGAGCAGCCCGTCGAACATCGACTTCAGCGTGGCGCTCCACGACTTCTTGTACCAGATGGAGTTCTGCATCAGGGCCAGCGAGTAACCGACAAAGGCGGTGGCCCCGGCAAAGCGAAACACCTCCAGGTAGTCGTCGCCCGGACCCAGCGCCCGGCCGGCAATGTACGCGGCGAAGATCCCGACGACCAGGCAGTAGACGAACCACTGGATCAGGCTGCTCGTCATGTTACCTATGCCGTTGGGCAGCACGGTCACGAAGGCGACAGGGCCTTCGTCAGCTTTGGCCTTGAACTCGTCCGAGTTTCTTTCGGCGTTGTCGGCGGCGTACGGGATCACGTAGTCCCCGGGCGGAATGCCGAAGCCCCGAAGTGAGGATCGAACCTGGTCTTCCGACGGGACGCCGCCGAAATCCGAATTGTGGTACTTGAGCGCCATGTGAAGGATGGAGCTCAGGATGAAGACGAAAACGGCGGCCACGAGGATCGGCAGCCAGAGTGACAGGACAGATACCATGATGCGTCACCGGTTTGCAGTTGAGCGGATGGGGGAGTAGAAGTCGAGCGCCTCCCCGGACTGAAGGAAAGGGATCTAATCGACACTCTCAAGGGTCCCGGGCGATCTGCCGATATCCACAGTAGCCCCGGGCGTGCGGCATCGCCCCGTGCGAACGAACCTCCCGGGGCATGATTCCACCGTGGTTACCCGGACGGAGCCGTGATACGTTTCGCTCAACTATGTGCGTGTGCCGCGGCGGCCGTGTTGCTCGTCGCGACCGGTCGTCCCGCCGTCGGGCAGAATTACACCACGTCCGTACCGTCGATGCTCACAGCGCTCGACGGCTGGGAATCGACGCCCCTTTTAACGATAGGCGAGTCGCTCGGTGACTACACGCCTCCCGGGATTCCCGATGGGCTGGGTGCGCTGAAGCTTGGCGGCGACTCGGTGCGGCTGTTTGTGACGCACGAGATACGCGACGAGCAGGGGTACGTGTATCGGCTTGAGAACGGAACTCCGCTGACGGGCGCTCGAATCTCCTACCTCGACGTGGATCGTAAGTCGCGCGTTGTGACAGGCGGCGGGCTGGCGTTTCA
>JBFGEP010000072.1:0-8363 GCA_041580055.1 Rhodothermales bacterium
TCCCAGCGATGGATTCCCGGGTCCGGCGAAGCTTGATCTTACAGACGAGGTCACCCTGCTCGCTATAGATACGGAGTGGTATCTGACCGATCAGTCGAAGCCCTTCGGTGACGACGGCGACCACGATATCGAACACCGCAACGATCTCCTGATCGAGATCAACGAGGAGGTGCAGAAGGAGCACGACAAACACCTCATCGTCGTGGGCCACCACCCCCTGATGTCCAACGGGACGCACGCCGGCAACGTCCCGGCGCGCGAGCACCTTTTCCCGCTGACGGCGCTGTCAGACAAGGCGTACGTACCGCTGCCGATCATCGGAACGCTCTCGGTCATGTACCGCCGCTACCTCGGGCTGAGCGAGCAGGATCTGCCCCATCCGAGGTACCGCGCGATGACGGCGGCGCTGACTCACATCTTTCGCCCTCATGAGAGCCTGGTCTACGCCTCCGGTCACGAACACAATTTTCAGTTCTTCCGCTTTGGAACTGAGCGACACCCGAACCACTTCGTGGTGAGCGGGGCCGGGTCGAAGACCAGCTACGTCGGCGCCGGCGGAGACGCGCTTTTCACAGGCCACGGACGTGGCTTCGCTACGCTGCACTACTACGAGGACGGATCGTCGTGGCTGTCGTTCTGGAGGGTCGACCCCGACCTGGAGACGGACGAGCTATTGTTCAGGACCCGACTCAAAGGACCGCGGCCGCCGGAGGAGCCGCGCGAGCTACCGCTGGCCGCCATCGCGGACTATCCTGACTACCGGGACAGTGTGAGGGTCACGGCATTGAATCCGACGTACCTCGCCGGGCCGGTCAAGACGTTTTTCCTCGGATCGCACAATCGTGACACGTGGGCGGAGCCGGTGAAGGCGCCGTACCTCGACATGGGGCGAGAGGCCGGAGGGCTCGTACCCATCAAGCGTGGAGGCGGGATGCAGACGACGTCGCTTCGCCTGCGCGGCGGCGACGGGAAGCAGTACGTTCTGCGCTCACTCGACAAGGACCCGGTGGGGAGCCTGCCGGCCGAGGTGCGGGAAACCTTCGCGGCCGAGATCATCCGGGACCAGACAGCCTCGATAAATCCCTACGGCGCCTTCGCGGTCCCGACGCTTGCGGCGGCCGGCGGCATCTATCACACGAAGCCCAGGCTTGTCTACGTGCCGCGCGACGACCGACTCGGCCCCTACCTCGACACATTTGCCGACCGAGTGATGATGCTGGAGGTGCGGCCGGACGACGACATGTCGGACTCCGAGAACTTCGGCAATTCGAAGGACGTCGTGAGCGCTCGCAAACTCCACCAGGAGATCAACGGCGACAACGACAACTCCGTCGACCAGGAGGCGTATGCCCGGGCGCGGCTGCTCGACATGTTGATGTCCGACTGGGACCGACATCGCGACCAGTGGCGCTGGGCGTCCTTCAAGAAGAAGGATGCCAAGGGCAAACTGTACCGGCCCATCCCCCGCGACCGCGACTGGGCGTTCAACCGGCTCAACGGACTGATCCCGCCGATCGTCCGGTACTTCAATCCGAAATTCCAGGACTTTCGGTACACGTACGGCTCACTGAAGGGCCTCAACACGAGCGGCCTCGAGCAGGACCGCCGCTTCGCTTCCGAGCTTCGGCTTGAGGACTGGTCGAGGCTCGCCAGCGACCTGCGGGATTCGCTGCCGGACTCGGTGATTGACGCAGCCGTGTCGCAAATGCCCGAGTCGATCGTCCGGCTCAAAGGTGATGAAATGGCGAGCAAGCTCAAGGTCCGCCGCGACAAGCTGCCCGAAGCCGCAGAGGAGTACTACCTGGCTATCGCCCGCATCGCCGACGTCGTGGGCTCGAACAAGCACGAGAGGTTCGAGGTGAGCACCACCGGGCCGGACTTGACGCAGGTGGTCGTGTACAAGACGTCAAAGTCCGGCGAGATTCGCGAACAGCTCTATCGACGGGTGTTCAGCGGATCCGAAACGGACGAGATACGACTGTACGGCCTCGACGGCAACGACACCTTTGTACTCGACGAAACCGGCGGCGGGCTGAAGGTGCGCTGCGTCGGGGGGCCGGGTACGGATCGGTTCGAGGGCACCGACCAGGCCCGCGACGTGATGATCCACGACACAAAGAGCGGAAACGAGATCGGCGTCGGGCGAAACGTGCGGCTGAGACTCACCGACGACCCGTGGCTCAATTCGTACGACCCACGGGAATTCCGGCACGACATGGTTTTTCCCCAGGTCTTCTTCGGGGCCAACGCCGACGACGGCGTCTTCCTTGGCGGTGGCGCGCGATTCGTAAAGCACGGCTTCAAGAAGGCGCCGTACTCGGCTGCGCACCGCATTGTCGCCAACTTTGCCGCCCGCACTGCGGCATTCAACATCGACTATCGGGGGCATTTCGTCGGTGCGCTGGCCCGGCGAGACCTGCACGTCGACGTCGAGATCCTGTCGCCTAACAGCATCCGAAACTTCTACGGTCTCGGCAACGAGACCGACAACAGCGAGGGCGATCGCACGTACTACCAGGCGCGTCTCACGCAGGTCAACTTCAACGCGCTCGTGGGCCTCGTGAACCTGGATGGACTCGATGTCCGGACCGGGCCCACGCTTCGTGTGACAGACGTACGGCAGGACGCGGATCGGCGAGGAGTCATACCGCAGCCCGGTCTCTCGGAGACGACGTTCGATGACCAGTGGTTCGGGGGCGTCCGGTTCGCGGCAGAGCTGGAGAATCTCGACCGGCAGCAAAATCCGCGGCGGGGATTCCGCTGGTCCAACACGGCCGACGTCAACCTCGGGATCCGAAATTCGTCCAGCAACTATGCAAAGCTGTTGACCGACCTTGTGGTCTTCGCCTCGCCGTCTGTGCAGCCTCAGATCACCATTGGCGCGAGAATCGGCGCCGAACACAACGTGGGCAGCTTTCCGTTCTACGATGCGAGTACGCTCGGCGGCCGGAGCAATCTGCGCGGATTCAGAAGCACGCGTTATGCGGGCCGAACGGCCTTCTTTCAAAATCTGGAATTGCGTGCGCGACTCTTCCGGTTCTCCACATACGTGGCCGCCGGCGATGCGGGGCTGCTGGCGTTCGTCGACAACGGTCGCGTCTGGACGGACGAGGAGTCAAGCAGTGTCTGGCACCAGGGCTACGGAGGCGGCTTCTGGGCAACGCTATTCGAGACGGCAACCCTCGGAACATGGATCGCCACATCTTCCGATGATCTGACGTTCACACTCCAGCTGGGCTTCCAGTACTAGGGCGTGCATCAGCTGCGGTCGCAGCGATAGACCGCTTCAGCATGGTCGCAAGGTCCCCCGACGGGCGGATTGGGTTTCCTGACGGTCACCACGACCGACTCGACCACGTCGTGACCCTGCAGCACCTCGTGCGCGATAAGGTAGGCGAGGCGCTCGATGAGGTAGAAATTGTTCGTCGTAATGATGCTTCTGACCCGGGAGTAGACTGCCTCATAATCCACCGTCTTCGAGAGGTCATCCTCGGCCGCGGCCTCGTCGAAGTGCAGGTCCATCACAACGTCCACCTCGTAACGCCCACCAATACGGTGCTCTTCCTTCATTACGCCGTGATGGGCGTAGAACACACTGTTCTTGAGACTTACGGTACCGCGGGGCATGTTTAGACGGTGGATGGCTGCGGGTCTCGGAAGACTGGCCACGAAATATACTCCAGCCGACGGCGTGCGTCCGGACTCACAGGCCGAGCGACTCCAGGATCGCGGCTCGGTCCTGCGATAGGTCGGATCTGTCCCGGTCGGCACGGAACTGGGCTACGAGAAGAGTCGCATATAGTCCGAGGACGCCGTCGCTGCGCTTCCGGTGCTCGTCGAAGTACTGTACTACTTCGACGTCGCGCAGTATCTCAGGAACGAACAGCCGTCGTGGCCCGTGGGGGCCGTCCGGCGCCAGAGCCGGAAAACTGCGCTCGGGCTCGTAGAGCTTGTCTCCGAAGTGGCACCCGACACACTGTGTGGGCACCTTGCGAGACCTTGGCCTGGCCAGAGTGGAGTCTGCCCGCCGGCCGTCCGTATCGTACGCAAAAAAATCCCAGCCGAGGGCGGCGGACTTGCGCATGACGGTTGTTTCTGAAACCCGATCGCCGTCGAGGTGCTCACCGATGAACACGGTGCCGGGTGGGTATATGATCCGGTCCTCGTTGTCCCGGTAGGCTCGCAGAGCGCTCACGACATCCGCCATGCGAGTGTAGATGCGCCGCCGTTGCGTAGACATGACGCCAACGAGCTCCGTGCGAAGCCACTCCGGAGAATCCGGATCGAAGCGCTCGGCGGAGCGCAGTGTCGCCAGGTCTTCCGGAATCCTCCTGACCCGGTAATACGTGCGGGCAATGAACTCATCAAAGGAATGTTCGTCGATGCGCCTGCGGTCGTCGGCCAGCTCCAGCAGCGTCTTCGCCCCGAGCGAGTCTCTGGCCGCCAGCCGCTCCATGTCGACGTAGTAGCTTCCGCCCTCCCGAATCACGAGTCGGGATTCGAACGGATCTTCAGGGCCATCGCTGAACGGCTGCACGTAGTAGCCGATGAACTCGTCGGTTGCACGCTGCCCCAGATCCAGCAGCACGAAACGGTCATCAGCGACTCGGGCGTTACCGCAAGACGTGCACCAGAGGATCCCGGCCAGCACGCAGCGAAGAGGTGCGTTCCCGAATTGTCTCATCCTGCTCGTTTAGTTGTGATTGGGCCATCCGGGTGATTCAACATTCCAGTCATCGGCCACGGTTCCGTCGCACGGCACTTCGAAAGACCACTGGAAAATCCCGGCCTAAACGACGACCTTGCTACCATGAGCGAGCTTCGATCACAGAAGGTTGAAATCTCGGCCACCGCTCTGGTGGCGCTGACGTCAATCGTAGCGGGATTCGCGGGTGCGATCCTCGGGTACGTCGGCGCGAGACCCAGACATCGCGACCGGGCACGCGCCCGACCAGGGAATGACGACGGCCACTTGCTGTCCGTTCCCAATCGCGAGACGGTCACTGCACGACGTGAGTCGGCCGAGCGGCGGCTGGAAGATCTTCGTCGCAACTACGAGCTCGATGTGGGGCTGCTGAAGCATGAGCTTCGGCAGATTGGGGGTCTCGGAGTGGAATCGAGGTCCGGGTCGGCGGAGAGTGCAAAGCGCAGCGCGTCGTCCGGCAGGATGCGGTTCTCCCCTCTGAAGAAGCTTGCGGGAGGCGGTGACGCAAACGGCTCGGGTGCCTAGCCTGTCGGCTCGAAGTGCTCGAGTCGATCCATCGCCGGAATCTCGCAAAGGACCCTGAACGCGTCTATGCGTCGGTCGATCTCGTTGCGCGTGAGTGACAGCAGACGATTCGCGCCAAACTCTTCGACGACGAAAGAGGCCATCGCGCTACCGTAGACCACCGCGCGCTTGAGCGAGTCAACCGAGTAGTCTCTGCTGCGCGAGAGGTAGCCGGCAAATCCGCCAAGGAATGTGTCGCCCGCCCCGGTCGGGTCGTGGATGTCTTCGAGCGGAAAAGCCGGTGCGCTGAACACGGTGCCGTCGGCGAAAAGCAGAGCACCGTGCTCTCCCTTCTTGACGACGAGGATCCCCGGGCCCATCTCGCGGATCACGGACGCAGCGCGAATGAGGTTCGGCTCGTCGGCTAACTGCCTTGCTTCGGCGTCATTGATGATCAGGCAATCCACGACCTCGAGCGTTTTGACGAGGGCCTCGGGCGTGTGATCGATCCAGTAGTTCATCGTGTCACAGACGACGAGATCCGGGTCGCTCACCTGCTCGAGCGCGTGCTGCTGGATCGTCGGGTCCAGGTTGCCCAGGCACACGATCCTCCGATTTTTCGACCGGTCCGGGATCGTCGGGAAAAAGTCGCTGAGGACGTTCAGGTGTGTAGCGAGCGTCTCCCGGTCGTTGAGATCGTAGTGGTACTTCCCTTCCCACGCGAACGTGGCTCCTGCTTCGTCGATCTGGAGACCGTCAAGCGACACACCCCGCGACCTGAGGAGATCTATGTGCTCCTTCGGAAAGTCATGGCCGACGACGGCGATCAGGTCGACATCCTCCGCGAAGTACCGGGCGGCGAGAGTGATGAACGTGGCACTACCGCCGAGGATGTTGTCGGCTCGACCGAAGGGCGTCTCGATGGTATCGAACGCAACGGTGCCGACGGCGACAATGCTCATGGTGTAAGGTCGTCGTGGGGGTGGAAATCAGTCGTGCGGCCTTGTGTCGTCCGGTGTCAGGACCTGCGCAGCCAGTCACGGATTTTGCCGACCACGACGTCAGCGGCGGCCGTCCTGATGGAGCCCAGGAACGACTCGAGCGTGTCACGACCGCGATCCGCGCGATCTCTGACATACTCGGCGGAATCCAGGGCTGATGCCCGGGTGGAATCGGCAGCTCGCGAGGCGGTGTCCGAGATGACGTCCGCCATCTCGGCCGCGCGGCGCCCGATCTCGTCCGAAAACTCGCTCGCCTTGCGCGAGACGTCCGCCCGAGCTTCACCGGCCCTCCGCATCAGGTAGTCGCCGGCGTCGGCGGCGTGGTCGGCGACGGCCTCACCCACACCACCCGCAACGTGCTGCACTCGATGTCCGACCCGACGCGCGCCCGCCCTCGTCCGCTCTGCCAGGCTCGGCGGCTCGGGCTTGGAAAGAAGCGACATCAGGCCTCGACCCAGCAGAATGCCTACGCCTGCCGCCAGACTTGCCGCGAGCAGCGGGTTCTGTTTCACCCAGTCCGCAGCGCGCCGACCCACGTCCTCCGCGTCGACCCTGGCGAGCTCCTCCTTGACTCGATCGAGTCGGTCGGTAAGCTGTTGTCGCACTCGGACGAACTCCTCCGTCCGGTACCCCTTGCCGGCGTCCGCGGCGGCCCGCTCGGCCGAATCACCATTACCGTGAATGGGCTGGTCCGTAATCTCGTCCGCGGACTGTTTCTTGTCAGCGACCATCTTCTCCACCAATCAATTTTCTGTGCGCTCTGTTCTTTCGAGATAGGTGTCGGCGGCGTGGATCAATCCTTCATCATCACGCCCACAAACACTCCAAGCGCGAACGAACCCATCAGAGCGAGGGTTCTGTTCTCGCTGATCCAGCGCTCGGCCGATTCGATCCAGTCCTCCAGCGGAAGGCTGTCCAGGTCGAGCTCGGCTTCGTCGGACCGTATCTCCTTTTCCTCGACTTGCGGTTCCATAATCATCGCGTGCCGATCGCACGCCGTTTTGGTTCATCGGATAGTTACGTGATTCGTATCGGCAAAGCAACCGTACCCCTCTAGGCCGTGTGACCGGTTATGGGCGCGGTTGTTCGCGCACCGATTATGAATTTAGCGATGCCCGGCTGCCCCCTCTGGCGGCCCTGAAACTTCGTTCCTACTTGCGACTACATGTACGGTCCCACCGTTTTCCCGTCGGTGCCCGCAATATTCGGACTCCTTTTGCGTCATTTACCGAATAGTCGCCGCACTCCTCTCTGTGACCAGATGCTGAACCGCCCATCCTCACGGTGCGCGTATCGGTCGGGCTTCGGCCGCAGTGCCGGCGCCCTCCTCCTTGTGTCTCTGTTGCTGACGACCGCAGGCGCCGTGCGCGGCCAGCCGTCGCCGCCGACGGCCGAAGAGCAGTACCAGGAGGGATACCGCCTCTTTATGGACCGTCTGTTCGGCTCCTCAGTGGACGTGCTGCGGTCGTTCCGGCAGGCGCACCCGGGCAGCGCCCACGCCGCGGACGCGATGTACTACGAGGCGGCGTCACTGCTCGGCCTCGGACGCGCGGACGAAGCGGCCGAGCTCTTCGGCCGGTTCAACACGGCCTTTCCCACGCATCCTCTTCGCTACGAGGCCAAGCTCGCGCTGGGCCGATGGCACTTCGACCGCGGAGAGTACGGACGCGCGATCGAGAACTTCGGCGCTGTGATTGGCACGGACGCGGCGTACGATCTTCAGGCCCGGTCACTCTTCTGGATGGGCGAGGCCGCGGCCGCCGCCGGCGATCCGGACGAGGCCATCGGCTACTATCGTCGCGTAGGGAACGACTTCAGCGGTTCGGACAGTGCGCCGGTGGCCCACTACGCCGAGGCGTACGTGGAGGTCTCGCGCGGCGACTTCGGCGCCGCCTCGCGCGCACTGGAAAGACTCGCCCAGCGCCATCCCAACTCTCGCTACACACAGGACGTCGGCCTCGCGCTGGCGGAGATGTACTACGAGCTCGAGGACTATCCGAGAGCGGTGGAGGAAATCAACAGGAGGCTCCCGTTCCTCGAGGGTCAGCCGCGCGACCGCGCGACGTTCATGCTGGCGGAGAGTTACAACCAGCTGCGTCGGAGCGAGGAGGCTATTCTGAACTACCGCAGGTTCACCGAGGAAAACCCCGACA